>JAKPEE010000070.1 GCA_029552125.1 Bacillota bacterium
TAGTTTCTTGAGCCTCTTTAATTACTTGTTCTATAAATTCTACACTGTATTGTTTTTTAGCCATTTTATTACCCCCTATTTCTATTATTTATGCTAACATATTCGCATTTTTTCTCCAAACCTATTAGGGGGCTAAATAGAGATCATGGCTGGCCGCGTCAAGGTTAACGGCCAGGTTTGCGACAAGCCTGGCACCCTGGTGCCCCCGCACGCATCTGTCGAGCTGGCCGCGCCGGAGAATCCCTATACCGGCCGTGGCGGCTTGAAGCTGGAAGGGGCCCTGGAGGATTTTGGTCTAACGGTGCGCGACCTGGTGGTGCTCGATGTGGGGGCTTCTACCGGCGGTTTTACCGATTGCCTGCTTAAGAAGGGGGCGTGCCGCGTTTACGCCCTCGATGTGGGCTACGGCCAGTTGGCCTGGACGCTCAGGCAGGATCCCCGGGTCACGGTGATGGAGCGCTTCAATGTCCGCAACCTGAAAACAGAGCATTTACCGGTCATTCCGGATCTTGCGGTTATCGATGTATCTTTTATTTCTTTGAAACTGGTCCTCCCGGTGCTGCGCCGGGTGGGGCTGCCGGCTTTGCTGGCCCTGATCAAACCGCAGTTCGAGGCGGGCCGCGAACTGGCCGACAGGGGACGAGGCGTTATCCGCGACGCGGCGGTGCACCGGGCGGTGCTGCTGGAGTTGTGCGATTTTGCCTGCCAGGAAGGTTATTGCTGCCAGGGCCTGACCTGCTCCCGCCGTCCGGGACCCCGGGGCAACCTGGAGTTTTTTGCTTTCTGGAAGCTGGCACCGCAGGGGCGGTGCTTCTGTCTTCCGGACAGGGAGCAACTGGTACAGTCGGTAGTAGAGCAGGGGCATCACCTGCTGCGGCAACAAAAATAACTCCGGTTCCGGCCCCTGTAGTTATTGGCAGATAGAGGAATTAAGCACCGGCCGGCGAATTTAATGTACAGGCATGGGGCAGCGCCGGAGGTGAACAGATGGTCTGGCAAGATTATGTGCTGCTGCTCCTGGTGGGCGGGGCTGCATTGTTTTATTATATCAGGCAGAAAAGAAGGCCGAAGAAAAGCGCCAGAAGCCGCACCGGCAACCAGTTGACCCGCAGGGAACTTTCAGCCTGGCGGCAGTTGCAGGCGCACGGATTTAAGCTGGAAGAGATTCACCCGAAGATACCCATTGTTATTGCCGCGGATGCCCAAAAAAAAGAGTTAAACTGGGAAGGCAATTTCAGCGTTTCCAAAAATGGCCGCACCTACCTGGTTAAGGTGGTCCGGGGAGATGCTTCCCTGGCCTCAGCGGGGCTGCGCCGGGAGTTGCTGCTGGACTACCTGGTTTTTCAGCCGCGCGGCATGTTTCTCTATGACGGTGAAAAAGAACAGCTCCAGGAACTGGATTTTATTTTCGAGCCCGGCGCCGGCAGCGGCGGCCGTGAAAAGCTGCTGGTGCGAATTATCCTGATCCTGCTCATACTTGCCGGACTGGCCTTGCTTTATCGCCTGGTATTCTAAGGAGGATTCATGAAAGGGATAGGCCTGATCCCCAACTGGCAAAAAGAGAATACCCCGCTGGTGGTGGAAAAAATCAAGCAATTTTTTCACCGCCGCGAAATACCGCTGCTCATCGCCAGCAGGGCGCAGAGCGATTTTAGTACGGATACGCCCCTGTCAGAACGGATGAAGGACTGGCCGGAGAGAATTGAGCTGATTATTGTGGTCGGGGGCGACGGAACAATTTTGCGCGCCGCCCGTGATCTGGTCGGCTGGCAGATTCCCCTGCTAGGGATTAATGTGGGGCATAAAGGCTTTCTGGCGGAAATTGAAGTGGAGCAGATGGACCGTTACCTGCAGTATATTGTCTCCGGCAGCTACGGCTACCGCGAGCGGATGATGCTGGAGGCGGTGGTGCGGCGGGATCACAAGGAACTGGGGCGCTACCTTGCCCTCAATGATATTATCGTTTCCCGGGGTCCCTTTTCCCGCATCATCAAGCTGGATGCCTATATCAACAATGAATATTTAGAAAGCTATTCAGGCGACGGCCTCATCGTGGCCTCACCTACCGGGTCCACCGGGTATGCTCTTTCTGCCGGAGGTCCCGTGGTCAACCCTTACCTGGAGCTGCTGGTGATTACCCCCATCTGCCCGCACAGCTTTTACAACCGCTCGATCATCGTCACCGGTTCGGAAAGAATCCGCCTGCGGGTCGGCTCAGGCCAGACCCAGGTGGTGCTGACCGCCGATGGCCAGGTAGGTTTTGCCCTGGAAAAAGGAGACAGCGTGGAGGTTTTCCGCGCCGCGCAAAAGGTGAAGCTGGTGCATTTTGCCGACAATTCGTTTTACCGGCTGCTGCATCAGAAGCTGAAAGGGTAGGGGCCAGAAAGAATGAGACAGTAGAGAGGATACAGGAGAGGCGGGGAAGCAGGCTTGGGGTGTTCCAAGGGATTTAAAAACCAGAATCCAGAAGGAAGGTACTGCTCGCTACTGACGATGTAGCGTCTGCAATTCCAACATCTAACTTCCAACATCCAATATCTAATATGGAGGGGGTGAGGTTGTGCTGCTGGAGCTGCGGGTATCCGAGTTTGCGTTGATTGAAGATCTTGTTTTAACCCTGGCTCCCGGGCTCAATGTCTTAAGCGGAGAGACAGGGGCCGGCAAATCAATTATTATCGGCGCCATAAACTTACTTCTTGGTGAGCGTGCCGCGGTGGAGCAGGTCCGCCAGGACCGGGAGGCGGCCAGGGTGGAAGGGATATTTAACGTTTCCTCTGTCCTGCCAGAAATCACACCCTTGCTGGAGCAGGCCGGGATAGAGCCCGCGGAAGAGTTGATTATTGCCCGGGAAGTACAGGCCGGCGGGCGCAGCATCGGCCGGGTGCAGGGCCGGGCTGTCCCCATATCCTTTTTAAAAGAACTTGGCCGCCTGCTGGTAGACTTACATGGCCAGCACCAGCACCAGTCGCTGCTTAAGCCCGAACAGCACCTCGCCCTATTAGACTCATTTGGCGGTGATACACTCTCGGAGTGCCGCCGCCGGGTGGCCGATCTTTACCGCAAGCGCCAGGAGCTGCGGCGGCAGCTATCAACCCTGGGCTCAGATGTGGCCGAGCGGGAGCGGCGTATGGATATTCTTACTTTTCAGATCAGGGAAATTGAAGGAGCCAACCTGATCCCGGGAGAGGAAGAAGAGTTGCTCCACCGGGAAAAGATCCTGGCTCATGCGGAAAAGATAAGCGCTATTGTATCCCGGGCTTTCACAGAAATTTATGCCGGCGATGAAAGCCTGGGCGTTACCGCAGCTATAGACAGCGTTAACAGTAGCCGCAGCGCCCTGGAAGAGGCGGCTGCCATCGACGAATCCCTTAAGCCCCTGGTTAACCTCCTGGAAAGCGCCGCAGCCCAGTTGGACGAGGCGGCGCTGGAGCTCAGGGATTACCTGTCCAAAATTGAGTTTGATCCGTCTGAACTGGCTGCGCTCCAGGAACGGCTCAACCAGATGCGCCTGCTCAAGCGCAAATACGGTGGAACGGTGGAAGAGGTGCTGCAGTTTGCCGCCTCTGCCAGGGAAGAACTGGAGCGGCTGCAGAACAGCGAAACGCTGGCCCGGGAGCTGGAGCAGCAGCTCAACGAACTGGAAGAGCAGCTCACCACCGCTTCCACAGAGCTGCGCCAGGTTCGCCGGGAGACCGCGGCCACATTGGAGAGCTTGCTGGAGCAGGGACTAAGAGAACTGGCCCTGGAAAATGCCCGCTTTGCGGTGAACTTGACGCCCCGGGAAAACTTTTCCGCCGCGGGCATGGACCAGGTAGAGTTTATGTTTTCCGCCAATCCCGGCGAGCCGTTAAAGCCGCTGGCCAGGGTTATCTCCGGCGGAGAAATGTCCCGGGTAATGCTTGCTTTAAAAACGGTCCTGGCCCGCCAGGATCGCATCCCCACTCTTATTTTTGACGAAGTGGATGCCGGTATAGGCGGCAGTACCATCCAGGCGGTGGCTGAAAAACTGGCCCTGCTGGGGCGGCATCACCAGGTCATCTGTGTCACCCACAGCCCGCAGATCGCCGCCATGGCCGACAACCAGATCCTGCTGTACAAAGAGGTGTCCGGCGACCGTACCTTTACCCGCGCTGTGCCCCTAAATGAAACGGGGCGCCGGGAAGAGCTGGCGCGCATGCTGGACGGAGCCAGCATCGACAAAGTAAGCCTGCAGCATGTCGATAGTATGCTGGAAAGGGCGAAGAAATTTAAAGATAGCATACAGTAGGCTCCACCCCCCTTGATGGGAGGCCGGGAGGGGGGTGATCTGACAGAGAAACACTGCGGTTGAAGGAGGTGAGACGGTGCGTCTCGCCGATATGATGACCCGCGATTTCGCCACACTGCAGCCCGGTGATACGTTGCTGCAAGCGGTGCGGATGCTGCGCAACAGCAAGCGGGACGGCCTGCCGGTGCTGAACCCGGACGGCTCCCTGGCCGGTATTTTTACCAAGACCAACCTTTACGACGCCCTCCTGCATAACCGCAGCTTATCTGAACCAATCGATTCCTTTTATAACCGCAATGTTGTAAAAATATCGGTCGATCTTTCTTACAGCGAGGTAATTGACGCCGTGCGCAAGATCCCCGTGGGCACGGGGGTGGTGGTTGATTCATCCGGCGCAGTGGTCGGCCTTTTTACCAAGGTGGAGCTGATTACCTCTCTTTTTAAGGAAGAGCGGCTGCTTAACGCCCGCCTGAGGGCCATGTACCAGGCCATGCACAACGGGCTGGTCTCCGTGGACGAGCATGGCCGCATCAATTTTATCAACCGCGCCGCCGAACAGCTACTGGGCCTCGACCATGCCAGCATGCAGGGCAGCCCCCTGGACAGCGTGCTGCCGCAACTGGATATGGCGCGGGTGCTGCAGCAGGGCCTGGTGGAGGTAGGAGTAAAATATACTCTTAATCGGGCTACCACTGTAGTCAATAAAACCCCGCTCATCGACGGAGGGCGGGTAGTCGGCGGCATCGCCATTTTCCAGGATGTAACCGAGCTGGAACTGGTGGCCGAAGAGCTGGGCAGCGTTAAAAGGTTGAACCAGACTCTGCGTACGGTCCTGGATATCGCTTATGACGGCATCATTGTTGTGGATGAAGCAAGCCGCGTGGTCCTGGTAAACCGCAGTTTTCTTGATTTTATGCGCCTGGAGGAAGCGGGCGTCCTTGGACGTCCTGTAAATGATATTCTGCAGCAGAGCCGCCTCCCGGTAGTGATTAAGACCGGAATCCCCGAGCTTAACGATATTCAGTTCATCGAAGGCAAACCTTATGTGGTTTCACGGCTGCCCATTATTCGTGACGGGCAGGTCATCGGCGCTGTGGGCAAAATTAGTTTCCGCCGGGTTGATGAACTGCGGAGCCTGGCGCAGCGCCTGGAGGCGATGAACAGCCGCCTGGCCCACTTCCAGGAAGAGCTGAAAAAAGCCCGTTTTCAGGAGCAGCCCTACACTTTCGACGATATCATCACCATCAGCCCCGCCCTGGTGCGGCTCAAGCGGGAAGCTGAGCAGGCGGCCCAGGGGTTGTCTACCATTTTAATCTACGGCGAAAGCGGGGTGGGCAAAGAGCTTTTCGCCCAGGCGATTCACCAGGCCAGTCCCCGCCGCAACGCTCCCTTTGTCAAGGTCAACTGCGCCGCCATCCCCGAGAGCCTGCTGGAATCCGAATTTTTCGGCTACGCGCCCGGCGCCTTTACCGGCGCGCAAAAAGAAGGAAAACCGGGCCGTTTTGAACTGGCCGACGGGGGAACTCTCTTCCTCGATGAAATCGGCGATATGCCCCTTTCCCTGCAGGCAAAGCTGCTGCGGGTCTTGCAGGATCACGCCTTTGAACGTATTGGCGGAACGGAAACCGTGCGGGTTGATTTCCGGGTAATCGCCGCCACCAACCAGGACCTGGAGCAAAAGGTGCGGGAAGGCAGTTTTCGTAAAGATCTCTTTTTCCGACTCAACGTCATTCCCATTCATATTCCGTCCCTGCGGGAGCGCCCTGCCGATATCAAGCCGCTGGTGCACGCATTTCTGCGCAAATATAACAATATTTTCGGTATGGAGGTGCAGGATATCTCTGCGGAGGCGCTGGAGCTGCTGCAGGCATACCACTGGCCCGGTAATGTGCGCGAACTGGAAAACGTGGTGGAGCGGGCGATGAATTTTACCGCTGAAAAAATAATCCGCCTGGAACACCTGCCGCCGCACTTGCGCCGGAGCGAAAATGATCTCGCCGCCCACCGGGCAGGTTCAGATAACAGCGCTACTGAACAAAGCCGGCCCTACCTCTACCGGCGCCTTGAGCAGGAGCGGGAGATGATTTTAGAAGCGCTGCAGCGAACCGGCGGCAACAAGAGCAAAACAGCGCGCCTGCTTGGCATCAGCCGCTCCTGGTTATACGAGAAGATGGCCCGCCTGGGGATCGGGGAAGCGGTGAAAGAATACCGGGTAATGGAAGCAAAAGATCGTCTGGAAGCATAAAAAATAAAAACTGCTTAGATTATAGCCATTATAACGATGATATCAACACCGGATTATAACCGGGCGGTAGCAATAAAGCTGGCCCCCTTGACCAAGTAGAGTGCAATGATTAAGTAATCATCGCAGCACTACCATAAAGGAGGCCAGCAATTATATTATGCCCCCGCCGGTAGTTGTTATGCAAAAAATCGGGCTGTCGTGACGCAGGAAGCGGCAGGCCCCGGCCGGCGGTTGGTTGTCCCGTTCATGAAAGGAGGGTCAGATTAAAAGTAAAAGTTTGTTTGGGAGCAACCCGGTTGCTAATTTCATTTAATGGGAGGGACTCACATGAATTTTGATTTAACAGAAGAGCAACTGGCCATGCAAAAAGCAGCCCGTGAATTTGCTGAAAAAGAGATCACCCCTGTAGCGGCGGAATATGATGAAAAAGAAGAGATGCCCGTGGATCTCATCCGCCGGGCGCAAATCCAGGGTTTTGCCTCCGTTAACATACCCGAGGAATATGGCGGTGCAGGCATGGACGAGGTAACCCTGTGCCTGGTCACGGAAGAGCTGGGCCGCGCCTGCGCCGGGATCGCCACCAGTATCGGGGCCAGTTCCCTGGCCTCGCTGCCGATTTTGCTGGCCGGGAGCGAAGAGCAGAAGAAACGCTACTTAGGCGCAGTAGCCGAGGGTAAACTGGCTGCCTTCTGCCTGACAGAGCCCAACGCCGGTTCCGATGTGGGCTCCATTTCCACAACAGCAATCAAGGACGGCGACAGCTATGTGATTAACGGCTGCAAGTGTTTTATAACCAACGGCGCTTATGCGGATTTCTATGTCGTATTTGCCGTAACAGACCCGGAAAAGGGCGCCCGTTCCCTGACGCCTTTTGTGGTGGAAAAAGGCACGCCTGGCCTTTCCCCGGGGAAGAAAGAGAAAAAAATGGGTATCCGGGCCAGCAACACCAGCGAAGTTATTTTTGACCAGGTTAAAATCCCCGAAACAAACCGTATCGGCAAAGAGAGCGGGGGCTTTCGCACCGCCATGGAGACCTTTGACCTTTCCCGCCCCATGATCGGCGCCCTGGCCGTGGGCCTGGCCCAGGCGGCCTTTGAGCTGGCGGTCAAACACGCCAAAGAGAGGGTGCAGTTCGGCAAACCGATCGCCGCGCAGCAGGCGGTTCAGTTTATGCTGGCCGATATGGCCATGCAGATTGAAGCGGCCCGCTCCCTGGTGCTGCGCATGGCTTACCACGTGGGCAAACGCCAGCAGCGGCTCTCCCATTATTCGGCCATGGCCAAGTGCTTTGCCGGCGATGTGGCCATGCGTGTGACCACCGACGCGGTGCAGATATTGGGCGGCTACGGTTACACCAGGGACTACGCCGCGGAGAAGTATATGCGGGATGCCAAAATCATGCAGATCTACGAGGGGACCAACCAGATCCAGCGCCTGGTCATTGCCAATGGCATCCTGAAGATATGATGGGCACTCGTTAGTCTTAATTGTGGAATTAGATCAAGGAGTCGATGGTAAGGTAATTGCTGCTCATGTATGGTTTTAGGGTACAAATGCTTTAGTTTAGAGTTAAAAAGAGTTTCACTGGTAGAACCAAATTACCTGTTTAGAGGGGCTTGATACGTTTTCCATACCAGGAGCAGGCTGGGTTTACTCAGGGCGTGCGCCGCATGGAAAGGAAGGCTCCACCAGAAAAAATTAAAAAAGAGGGACAGTCAAAAAAATGGTCTGTCTCTCTTTAATTTTGATCAAAGTAGTAAATAAATCTTTCTGAACGCCGAATCTTGAACTGGAAATTGAGCTTCCACCTTTTTGTATCCTGGTTGTATATGCAGCTCCTGCACGACAGTTATGATTGTGACGGTAATTCTGAAAAGAATGAGTTAATAAAGGAATTAAATCTTATAGAATCGAATTGATTATAATGCTTTTCAATAAAGCTAGTTTTATGCTGCACAATCAGGTTCCCGGGTACAACCCTTTTTACCGGCGGATGCTGCGAGCTATAGATTTCCTTACAGCGGAGGGTATTAGATGACTCTACTTCAAAAAGATCAGGCTTTTGTCCAGAGTATTGCCGAAGCTATTTCAGCAGCAGTGGCACTCGAAGTTGAAATTGTTGACAACAGTCATTTTGTAGTGGCCGGAACAGGAGTTTTACGCAATGATGTCGGTGTAACGCAACAAAGAGGCCACATCTGCCGCCATGTCTTGTCCATTAAAAAGCCTTTTTTCTTGGAAAAACCGGGAGAGCACTGGATTTGTCAACAGTGTGTCTTTTATAAAAATTGTTTTCATAAAGTGGCCATGTTTTCTCCGATACTGTTGGAAGATGAAGCAATTGGGTTGATAAGTTTGAACAGTTTTAATGATGATCAGACCGAAAAGATCTCTTCCAATGTTGAAAGTTTTACTAATTACTTAAATAAAATGTCTGCCTTGCTGGCAAGCCGGTGTGCCGAATTAAAACTAATTGAAGAGCGCGAGCTTACCAGGAAGCAAGTGGAAGCGATGATAAATACGGTTCGAGAAGGAATCATTGCCGTAAACAATGAAGGAAAGATCACCTATGTAAACTCTTCGGCAGCAAAAATATTGCGCCTCAATACCGGCCTGATTAAAGATAAACCCATCCAGGAAATTTTACCATCATCTCATCTCATCGATGTTTTAAAGATCGGTGTAGAAATAACCTCCAGGGAAGTAGTCCACAAACGCGGCAACAACAATGTGACCGTTCTTAGCTCAGCATACCCGATCAAGAACGGTTCCAAGATCATCGGGGCGGTGGAGTCTTTCAATTTAACAGAAGACGTGCACAAGATGGCTTCTCATTTAAGCATGTCACAGAAAACTAATTTTAATGATATCCTCGGCAACAGCACCATACTGCGAGAAGTAAAGCAAAGAGCCCAAAAAGTAGCTGAAGGATCTTCTACCGTTTTAATTACCGGCGAAAGCGGCACCGGTAAAGAGCTCTTCGCCCGGGCGATCCACCACGCCAGCCCCAGGGCAGATAAGCCTTTTATTTCCATTAATTGCAGTGCCATTCCGGAACCCCTATTAGAAAGCGAGCTGTTTGGTTATGAAGGAGGGGCGTTTACCGGGGCCAAACATGCCGGGAAACCCGGCAAGTTTGAACTAGCCGATAGCGGTACCATATTTCTTGACGAGATTGGCGATATGCCTCTCTATATGCAGTCAAAACTGCTCCGTGTTTTGCAAGAAAAAAAGATTGAACGGGTTGGCGGGATAAAAAGCATTTCAATTGATGTTCGCGTCATAGCTGCCACGAATAAAGATCTCCACTTGTCTATTCGCCAGGGGGAATTCAGATCCGATCTCTTTTACCGGCTTAATGTCATTCCGCTTCATATTCCTCCTTTACGCGAGCGTAAAGATGATATCCCTTGCTTGATGGAATTTTTTTTACAAAAGTACAACAAGATCTTACACAAAGAATTTACCGGTTTTACTAAAAAAGCAAAAAATATTTTGCTCAATTATTCCTATCCTGGTAATGTTCGAGAATTGGAAAACATTATTGAATATGCATGTAACATTGAAAACTCCCAGATGATCAGTCACCACAGTTTACCTGATAAAATACACAAACCACTTACCATGAAGACTCACGGAAGCGATAATTTGGAAGCAAGGCTTAAGCAAATAGAAAAGCAGATCATACTGGAACTGGCTTTCGACAGTAAATAGGCAAATATAAGCGGTTCTAAAACTAAGAATCCTTGAAATACGGGGCTTTTTGGCCTCGCTGGACTTTGAAAAACCAAAACCCTGTAGGCACACGCTTTTAAACTTTTTTATTGACAAAA
>JAKPEE010000071.1 GCA_029552125.1 Bacillota bacterium
CAAGGCCCTCGGGCTTCGGCCGCCAAACCTGGTTCAAGTAATGCCACCAAATTAAAAGACCTTTGTAGTGGTACGTCTATATTTGTGCCTGAAAAATCCCGTGGTTATTGGGTTTTCAAAGATCAGCTGTCAAACTTGAGTTAAAAAACCTGCAGCGGGCTGTGGATAAAGAGGAGCCCGATCTGGTTAAAATCAATGCGGCGGTAGCCATGGAAAATGTAATTCAGGCCATTAAAAAAATGGGCCAGGGATCTTAGCGCCGCTTTTTAAACAGGGCCGGCAGCCCGGGGACAAACGTCAGGAAGAAGATGGCAGACGCGCAGAGGACTATTGCCGCGCCGGAGGGAACATCATAGTGATAAGTAAACAGAAGGCCCGCCAGGCCGCTTACTATGCCGGTGGCGACGGAGCAGAGCAGCATCGCGCGGTAATTGGCGCAGAGCCGGTAACCGGCGGCTGCCGGGATTACCAGCAGGGCTGAAGCCAGCACTATGCCCACCACCAGCACCGAAGCCACTACGGTAAGGGCCAGGGAAACCAGCAGCCCCAGGTAGAGAAAGTTTACCGGCAGGCCGTTGGCCCGGGCCAGCTCTTCGTCAAAAGAGATCGCCAGCAGCTCTTTAAAAAAGATGAAAATGAAGAGAAGCACCAGCACCATCACGGCGGCCAGCACCCATAAATCGGCGGCGGTGACCGTGAGCACATTGCCGAAAAGCAGGCTGAACAGCTCCGGGTAGTAACCCGATTTAAAGCTGATCAGGGTGATCCCCAGGGCCATGCCGGTGGAGAAAAAAATGCCGATGACCGTATCCGCTTGAATTTTGCCATATTTGCTGATATAGCCCACCAGCAGCGCTACCAGGATGGCAAAGAGGCTGCCTGTGTATAGAGGGTTAAGGTTAAGCAGCACGCCCAGGGCCAGTCCGCCGAGCATGGCGTGGGAGACGCCTGCACCCATAAAAGAGAGGCGGTTCAAGTAGACAAAAAAGGATAACAGGGAACAAAGCAGGCCGGTCATCACGGCGGCCAGGAAAGCTTTCTGCATGAAACCATAGGCAAGTATATCCATTATCCGGCTGGACCCCTTTTCCGGCCGAAGATCAGGTCAAATTCACAGCGGTAGGCCTGGCTTAAGCGCGGGCTTGTTAGCACTTCAGAGGGGCGGCCATGAATATGCATGGTGCGGTTGATACAAAATAGCCGTCCGGCAGAGGCGGCCACCGCCGCCAGGTCATGGGAGACCATGATCACGGTTAAACCTTGCTCCGCCTGGAGCTTTTTCAAAAGCTCCATAAACCTGTTCTGGGCCGGCAGGTCCAGTCCGGCTCCAGGCTCGTCCAGAAAGAGAAGGGCGGGTTTTTTAACCAGGGCGCGCGCCAGAAAGGCCAGTTGTTGCTGCCCTCCGGAAAGGCGGGCAAAGGGAAGGTGTTCCGCGGCAAGCATACCCACCTTTTGCAGGCTTTCCCGGGCTTTTTCGTATTGTTCCCGGCGAAAAGGCTTGCCCAGCGAAGCGGCCGTAGTCAAGCCCATGGCTACCACATCCAGCACGGAGAGGGGGAAGTCTCGGGAGACCTGGGGGCGTTGGGGCATGTAGCCGATGAGTTCTCTTTTTATACCCAGTGCGGATGGGGGCATGCCCAATACAGCCACTTCTCCCCCGGTAGGCCGGATCAGCCCCAGCAGCAGCCTCAGGAGGGTGGTTTTACCGGCGCCGTTTGGCCCGATAATACCGATGAATTCGCCCGGTTGAACGGCCATATTAATATTTTCTAAAATAATGCTGCCCCCCGGCTGGTAGCTTAAATTCATAGTGCGGATAACAGGATCATCCATATGATACTCTCCCGTTTCTAGGCAGGGTATTCTTTGCGATTTTACTGCAGGGCCTGTTGAAATACGCCGGCGTTGTAGCGCATCAGGTTGATGTAGCTGTCCCGGCCATCTATTTCTTTACCGCCCAGAGGATCCAGGTATAATACTTTTCCACCGATTTCCCCGGCAATTACGGCGGCCGCTTTTCGGCTTAGCTGCGGCTCGGCGAAGATAGCCTTGATGCGATGCTCTTCCGCCAGGCGCACCAGTTCAATCAACCACTGCGCCGAAGGCTCCTGCCCTGGATACTGTTCCACGGCTGCTACTTCTTCAAGGCCATAGCGCCGGGCGAAGTATCCCCAGGCCGAATGGTAAGTAATAAATTTTTTTTGCGAGAATCCGGCGATCAGTTCAGTAAGCTCCCGGTGAAGGCCATCCAGCTTCACGCGGTATAGTTCCAGGTTCTGATCAAAATTATCCTTGTAGCGGGGCGCCGCTTCGGAAAGCTTCTGGGCAACCAGGGGGGCTATGGCCTCGTAAACCAGGAGCGGATCGGTCCACACATGGGGGTCACGGGTACTGTGGGGATGATGATCATGAGCGGCTTCATGATCCTCTTCTGCCAGGTGGAGAGGGGTGTAGCGAAGAAGTTGCTCTTCCAGGCGTTCCGTTACTTGAATGGCCGGTTTCCCTTCGGCCGCGGCCAGCTTTACAGCCCAGTCGTCCAGCCCTTCGCCGATAAAAAAAAGAAGGTCGGCTTCGGCCACGGCGCGGGCCTGCTCCACGGTCGGTTCAAAGGTGTGGGGGCTGTCCCCCGGACCGAGCAGCAGGGTTACCTCTACGGTTTCCCCGCCAATATTTTCAATAATATCGGCCAGGGGAAAGATGGTGGCGACAACTTTCACTTTCTCCGCAGCTCCGGCACCTGCTTCCCCGGCGGGGGCGCCGCAGCCGCATAATATAAAAAACAGTGCGATCAGGCAAAGCAGATATAGCGGCGCCCGGTGTGTCACCAAGGATAACCTCCAGCTAATTGCAACTTACTTGCATTTAAAAATATATTATCAACGGATACCACCGATGTCAATTAATTGCATGAATGATAGGCAGTAGAGCCTCTCTTGCTCAAATTCCCATGCTCAAATTTGCGCCAGATATTAAACAAGGTTCCTGTAAAAGCCGTTTTGGTAATATAGCAAAAATTTTTATAGGGCGAAATTTTATTATTGTTTTTATTGGCACTAAATTCGAATCTTTCTTGACAAAGGAAATATTATTTGATAATTTTGATCCAGTAATATTTTGTCAATTGATATGAAGACTCCTTTTTAACCACTTTTTGTTTCTGCACCAATTTAACCAGGCTTTTAAAAAGCCGAGTCACGCCACGTGGCGTTAATAACCAAAGGAGGTTGGATGATGGATTTTCAGTTTACTGAAGAGCAGATTATGTTTAAACAAAGCCTGCGGGATCTCCTGGAGAAGGAATTCGGTCCAGTGGTGGATCAGAGAGATAAGCAGGGGCCCTTGACGCGGGAAGAAGCTATTGATGTGATGAAAAAGCTAAAAAAAGTAGGGGTGGGCCTTGACCCTGAAAGTATAACAGATTTGCTGGATCCGGTCATGTTTGGTATTATTGCCGAAGAATTCGGCCGGGTATGGCCGAGCCTGCTTCCGCTTTTTGGCATGGGCGCTATCCCCGCCATTTTTGTGCCGTCCTGCTCTGACGAGGTAAAAGGGCGCCTGCTGCCGCGGCTGGAAAAGGGCGAGTTTATCGGCTGTTTTGCCGAAACCGAGCCTGATGCGGGTTGCGACACGTCAAACCTGGGGACAACCGCCCGCCTGGAGGGAGACTTTTATGTGGTCAATGGTAGAAAAAGCTGGATCAGTAACGCCACCATTGCAGATACCGCTTTTGTCGGCGTAAAAGACGCTGAGACCGGAAACCACATGTTTCTCCTGGTAGAAAAAGAGGTTTCTCCCTTCGAGGCCACCGAATCGCATAAATTGGGCTGGAAAGCTTCGCCTACCGGTGAAATGTTTTTTGATGATTGCAAGGTGCCGCGGGAAAACGAACTGGGGGTTCTGCTTTCCAATGCCCTTGCCTCGGGGACTCTGGCCATGCCGGCCGGCTTTATGAAGCTGTTGACTTCCATGACTCCGGTTACAGCCATGCTGACCATTCCCCGGGCGGGGATGGGACTCGCTGCAGTAGGGATAGCCCAGGCGGCTTTTGAGGCTTCGGTCAAATATGCCAGGGAAAGGATCCAGTTTGGCAAACCGCTGGGCAAATTCCAGCTAATTCAAGAAATGCTTTATGAAATGAACGTTGCTATCGAAACAGCGAGGCTGTTGGGCTATAAGGCCATGGACCTCATTGTTAAAGGAGACCCTGAAGCAAGAAAATATTCCGCCATGGCCAAGGCATACGGCGGAGAAGTGGCGCAGAAAGTAACGGACAGAGCCATTCAGATCCACGGTGGAATGGGGCTTTCCGAAGAAATGCCCATTGAGAGGTATTTCCGGGATGCGCGGATGATGACCATTCCTGACGGAACCAGTGAAATGATGAAGTTGATCACCGGCTACGCCATTTTGGGTAAAGGTTTTTCAGCATATGCATAAAAAGTGGCGTTTCAGCGAGACATAAACTAATTATCCAATTAGAAAAACGGGGTTATCCCCGTTTTTTTCAACTTTTTAAAGGACCCTTATGGTGTACGCAAGTAGATGCATCCTTATTCAACTTGTATAGTACACTATTGCTAAAGGATTTTCCATCCTGGTGTAGAAGTCGGGCATGGCCATGGGCTCTAACCATGGTCTGGCGCGGATCAAGTTTTTCTGTCTCTTCAGAGAACCGCACCTGGCAGCATAGTATTTTGGTTTTTCCCAATCAAATTAACGCTCCTGCATCTCCTGATTTCCGGACTATTGCGCTGTATGAATTATTAAAAAAATAATCGAGGTGTGCCATGCCAATCAGCAAATCTATAAGTAGCCTGACTGAGAAATACAGTGCCGCCAATTATCTACCCCTGCCTGTAGTCCTGGTCAAGGGTGAAGGGGTCTGGGTGGAGGATCCGGAAGGCAACCGTTACATGGATATGCTCAGCGCGTATTCGGCCATGAGCCACGGCCATCGCCATCCCCGGATCATTAAAGCTTTAAAAGAACAGGCCGATCGGATTACCCTTACTTCCAGGGCTTTTCATAACGAACTTTTGGGCGCCTTTTGTCAAAAGCTGGCGGAAATAACCGGCAAAGAGCTGATTTTACCCATGAATACGGGAGCTGAAGCGGTGGAAACCGCCATTAAAGCCGCTCGCCGCTGGGCTTACGATGTGAAGAAGGTTCCCGAGGGGAAAGCGGAAATTATAACCTGCGCCGGCAACTTTCACGGGCGGACCGTCACTATTGTTTCCTTCAGCTCCGACGAAAACTATCGCCGGGGATTTGGCCCCTTTACACCCGGCTTTAAAATTATTCCTTACGGTGATCTGGCCGCGCTGCAAGAAGCGATCACATTTAATACTGCGGCCTTGCTCATTGAACCGGTTCAGGGTGAAGGTGGCATCATCATTCCCCCGGAAGGATTCCTGCGGGAGGCCTATGCCCTTTGCCGGGAAAACAATATTTTGTTCATGGCTGACGAGATTCAAACCGGTTTTGGCCGGACAGGCAAGATGTTCGGCTGTGATTGGGAAGATGTCAAGCCGGACGTGTACATTATGGGCAAGGCACTGGGCGGCGGGGTCATGCCAGTTTCCGCCGTCGCCGCCGATAAGGAAGTGCTGGGGGTATTCGATCCCGGTTCTCACGGCTCTACCTTTGGCGGCAATCCGCTGGCTTGCGCCGTGGCCCTGGCGGCCATAGACGTGATACTAGAGGAGGACCTGGCGAGCCAGTCCCGCGAAAAGGGAGATTATTTTATGGCAGAATTGCGCCAAATGGTAAATCCAAAAATTAAAGAAGTCAGAGGCAAAGGCCTTCTGATCGGCGTAGAGTTGACGGAGAAAGCGCGCCCCTATTGCGAAGCGTTGATGGAACAGGGCATTCTGGCCAAGGAGACCCATGAGAACGTGATCCGTTTTGCACCGCCCCTGGTCATCACCCGGGAAGAGATGGACTGGGCCCTGGAGCGCATCCGCAGGGTTCTGGGTTAGCTCTATTGAAGTGGAATCCAGGAAAAGGGGCTCCCCTACGAGCCCCTTTTAAGGTCATAGCGCCTGTTGTGGCACAGTTTAAGAGGTTAACCGACGACCGCCTGCAGTTTCATGGCCAGGGCCATATCGCCTTTAATTTTAAGCTTGCCGGCCATAAAAGCGGAAGTGGAGTTCAATTTTCCTTCCATCATGCTCTGGCAATCTTCAGCGGACATGAGCAGCGTCACGTTGGGGTTGTCGTGGGCCCCTTCTATAACCTCAACAGAGCCGTCGGCCACTTTTAAGTGGAATGTGCCCCCGTCATCCCCGGAAAGCTCAAACTGAAAGACCGCATTCACACCCTTGGATTTTGCCGGATCCGCTGCGGCCGCTTTGTCCCGGGCCGCTTTAACGATATCCGCAAACGCCATTTTTTTATTCCTCCTCTATATGTATTTTTTGGGCTGCCAGTTCAGGCAACTTTAACTAAACTTTACCTTTAATTATGAATAATGTCAATATTCTTTAGTTTAATAATTTTTAGGTTCAGTATATTCTCTCAACTTCAGGGCCAGTTCTTTGACGCTGGGGAATACAAAATCAGGTTTTAGCTTGCTTTTCCCCAGCTCCTGCGCCGTGGTTTCCCCGGAAAGCACCAGGATTGAGGTTAAGCCGCAATTATGGCCGAGGGCAATGTCGGTATAAAGGCGGTCGCCCACCACGGCCAGGGTGTCTTTGACGGCTTTTTTACGTTGAGTGAGCGCCTCTACTGTAAGCGGGTTGGGTTTGCCGGCTACAACATGGGGTGGCTGCCCCGTGGCCGCCTGGAGCAGGGCGGTGATGGCTCCGCAGTCGGGTATAAATTCTCCTCCCTCGATGGGGCAGGTCAGATCAGGGTGGGAGGCCAGGTAAGGCACCCCTTTCCGGATATAGCGGCACGCGGCGGCCAGCTTGTCATAGTTGAGGGTCTGGTCAAACCCGACGACCACGAAATCTACGGGCCGGCCGTATTCAAATTCCAGGTTGAAACCGGCTTTGCTCAGTTCTTGCAAGAAATAGCCGGTACCCAGCGGAAAAAGCGAGGCGCCGGGCTTGATTTTGTGGAGATAGTAAATTAACACCTCCGTGGAGGTAAGAATGTCTTCCAGGGAGGCGGCAATGCCCAGCCTGTTTAGCTTGTCCCGGTAAAAGCTCCTGTTTTTGGACGAGTTGTTGGAGAAAAAAATGCATTCTTTTCCCTGTTCCTGGACAAGCGAGATGAAATCTGCCGCCCCATCGATCAGGCGCTCTCCCAGCCAGATGGTGCCGTCCATGTCCATGAGGAAATATTTGATTTGCGCCAGCCGCTCTACCTTTTTGTCCATAATTTCTGCTCCTTGAATTTTTAAGGATTGTTCAGAAAATCTTCCTGCATCTCTTGGCGGCGGTGCTGTTCCCTCTCACGCAGCAGTTTGCGCAACAGGTCCGGCCGGTTGGTAATGATCCCGTCCACGCCCAGGTCCAGCAGCTCCATCATCTTCGCGGCTGCATCTACGGTCCAGGCATAGACTTTATATCCGCGGGCCCTGGCCCGGGACATGAACTTGCTGTTCACCATGCTGTAGTGGGGATGCAGCGCTTCCGGTTTAAACCGGTTCAGCAGGCAGCGGCGATCCAGCCGCAGGAAGGGCAGGTAGAGCAAGCCCACCGGTATGCGGCCATCGATCTGTTTCAGCCGCGCCAGGGAAAAGGGGTTGAATGACGAGACAATGACCCTGCGGTAAAGGTCGTAGCCGGAGACCAGGGCCGCCACCTTTTGCTCCAGGAGATACCCTGCCAGCGCACCGCTTTTGGTTTCAATATTGATAAAAGCATGCTTCGGCAGGGCGGCAATTGCCTCTTCCAGGGTGGGAACAGGGGTGCCGGCATAAGCGGGGGAAAATTTTACCCCTGCATCCAGGGCTTTTAGCTCCGCCAGGGTTTTTTTTGATACGGGGCCTTTTCCGTCTGTCGTTTTATTCACGGTACGGTTGTGCATAACTACCACGGCACCGTCCCGGCTTAAGCGAACATCAAGCTCCACCCCATCGGCGCCGGCCTCCAGGGCGGCGGCAAAGGAAGGGATGGTATTTTCCGGGGCAATTTCAGGGGCGCCCCGGTGTCCCAGGTTTAAGAAGTGTTGCAAAGGCCAGTCCTCCCGGGGCATGGTTTAATTGGCCGCATCCACGTCCAGGCTGCCGGCAGCTCCAGCGCTGTCTTGCTGTTGCAGCAGCCTCGCTTCGTGAAAGTGGAGGCTCTCCAGCACCTTCTCCTCCGGATAGCGATAAAAACAGTATAACCCGAACAGGGAAACAACGGATACAACAAGCAGGCTCAGCTGCACGCCGAGAGGATTGGCTATGTCTTTGCCAAAAGTGGAGATCAGAAAACCGAATACCAGGCCCGACAGGGCGATTACCAGCTTCAGCGGCAGCGCCCGCGCGCCGTAGAACATGGCTTCACGCTTTATCCCGGTGCGCAGGGCGTCTTCCCGGGCAATGTCGGCAGTGGTGGAGTAGAGCAAAGTCGAAAGGGCGGCCAGGGGAAAACCGCATACTACCAGGACGGCGAGGCCCAGGTAGAAAAAGAGGCCGCTCATATTGAAACTCAGCAGGAAAAAGGCGAAAGTGGCGGCGGATAGGACGGCCACGGCAATAAGCATAATTTTTTTCTTGCCGTACTTTTTGGCCAGCATATTTACCAGGGGGAAGCAGAGCATGGAACCTCCCAGGGCTGCGCCGGCAATAACGGTCATAAACTCTTGTTCTCGCTTGAAGATGACCACGGCATAATACATCAGCCCCAGGGTGATGATGTTTACGCAAAACATCATAAACAGCTCTCCGGAAAGGAAAGTGATGAAATGTTTCACCGCATATGTTTTTTTCAGCGATTCAAGGACGCCCATGTTGACCGGTTCACCGGGCAGGCAGTGTTTTTTTTCCTTAAACCCCAGCGTGGACAGGTAGGCGATGATGCAGGCGATGGCGGCAAAGATGAAGGCGGACCACCGGTACGAGGCGCGGATAGCCATGCCGCCTGCCTGGAGCCGGGCGGTAAGCAGGGGGAAGGCTACCGTAACCAGGGCCACACCAACCAGCCCCAGAGCGGCGATAAAGGTGGAGAGGTTGATCCTGATGGACTGGTTCTGGCCCAGCTCGGAAACCAGAGCCAGGAACGGGTTGGCGTAGCCGGTAAAAAAGACATAGAAAAGGGCCATCATCACCCCAAGCCAGACCCCATTGGCCACATTCTCAACACCCGTATAAGGAGGGGAGAAGATCAGCGCCGCCGTTAGGGCCAGCGGTACGCCGCTGGCCAGCATAAAAAGCTTGCGGCGGCCCACCCGGGCTTTGCTGTTGTCGCTCAGCGCGGCCACCACGGGATCGGATACGGCGTCGAAAACTCTCCCTAAGACTACGGCCAGGCCGAAGATAGTAAAAAAGCCGTAATATGTTTTGGACGGGAATAGTTCGGCCAGCCCGTATTCCCGGGGCGGCAGGTAATAAAAGGCGGCGTAAAGGAGGATCATTCGCTCCATCATATTGAAGGCTATGCTGCCGCTGGAATAGACGATCTGGTTTAACAGGGGCAAGGGGGTGACCCGGTTCGGTTTCATTTTAGACCCTCACTCTCAGTGTTTTCATGGGAAAGCAAGCCGCGGCTCGAATTCCTGATATGCATAATTCGCATTATTTGTTCATTTTTCCTGCTTTTTTTTGCAGCTAAGACAATTGCAGCATCCGCTTTTTTTGATAAATATGGCCGCCGGGGAGGAAATCGAAGCAGTTTTCTTTTTTACCAGGACAACCGTGTGGGCGGAATATTTGAAGGTCAAAGAGGATGTCAATTTTAAAATCATGGAGATCCTGGAACGTGAAGGGGTTAGCGTGGCCCTTCCCAGCCGGAGCATCTATTTTGAAACGCCGCTGCCCGATCCTGCTGCGGCTGGCCGTCGCTAGAGAAATCAGCGGAACAACACCCGGCCTCCGGCCTTCGCGCAGCTATTTTTTTTCCGGCAATATTGTCCCCGGAAGGATTTTATGGGCCGTATTAAGAATACTTATTGGAACCTATGGAATAGCCTTGATCATTTTTCCGATAATCATTAAATACACTGCCCTGGCAGGTATTAGGAGGTAGAGTTATTTTTGGTCGGTTATAAGCATCCCTGCCGCTACTGTGACAAGTTTGTACCGCAAAATGCAAACGTTTGCCCCTACTGCGGCAAAGCAAATCCGCTGGGGCCGTTTCGCTGCCCCAAATGCCGCAACCCTGTGGAGAAAGATCACATCCGCTGCAGCAATTGCGGCCTGTCCCTGGAAGTGAACTGTCCCAGGTGTGGGAAAAAGACATTTTTCGGTGATTACTGCCAGCACTGTGATGCACCGCTTCTGGTGACCTGCCCCAACCGGAAATGCAAAGCAGAACAGCCGCCCCTGGGTGAGAACTGTATCAAGTGCGGCAAACCTTTAAAATAACTTTGGGAGGGTCTGAAAATGGCTTTGCAACCTTTTACCAGAAATTTCCATGACAACAGCACCGAGGCCGGTTTCCAGTTTACCTTTTATTGCGACCTCTGCCAGGAAGGTTACAAAACCAGGTTTATTGAATCAAAAACTTATAAAAAAGGCCGGATGCTCAAGGGCATTGGCGGTCTTATCAGTGCCGCTTCCAGCCTGGCCGGTAAATACAATATTGGCTACGGGCTGGAGCGGGGCTCCGATATACTTAGCCAGAAATTTGAAGGGATGTCCCCGGAGTGGCACAAAGAGCATGAAGCCGCCTTCGAGATGGCGCAAAACGAGGCCAAGCAGCATTTTTTACGCTGCCCCAAGTGCAGGAAGTGGGTCTGCGAGAACGACTGGAACGAGGAGGAAGGACTTTGCGTTGAGTGTGCCCCCCGCGTGAACGTGGAAGTGGCCGCGGCCAGGGCCGAGAAGATGGTCGAAGATATCAAGCAGAAGGCGTCGCAGACCCAGGTTTTTGACGGTAAGATTGAAAGTAAGCAGACCATTTGCCATCAGTGCGGCAAGCCGGCCGGCCAGGGTAAGTTTTGCAACAACTGCGGCGCGAACCTGGCCATGAAGCAGTGTGAACGGTGCGGCACCCTCAGCCCCGCGAATGTGCGTTTTTGCGGTGAGTGCGGCAATAAGCTTTTTTAGTTAATCATGTTGCATCACGGGCGGGTCTTGTTGTGGCGCTTCCGCAAGCATGATCAATGGATCAATGAGTACAATATTGTGCATAGCAGTATGGCCGGTATAATAACACAGTACTTGCGGGAAGGCGAAATTACATGTCCGATAAGATGAAGGAGCAATATTCGCACAAAATTTCGGCCACGGAAGAGATTTTTAAAAAGATACATGCCGGTGACCGGATCTTTATTGCCACGGGATGCGGCGAGCCGCAATACCTGGTTCACAAGCTGGTGGATTATGTCGAATCAAATCCCAAGGCCTTTTTTGATACGGAGATCCTTCATGTCTGGACCCTGGGTGTAGCTCCGTATACCGACGAAAAGTTCAGGCAAAACTTCAGGCATAACTCATTTTTTATCAGCCATAATACCCGGGATGCGGTCAACGAAGGGCGGGCCGATTATACGCCGGTTTTCCTGACGGATGTCCCGAACCTGTTCCGGCGCAGGCAGGTTTCCATCGATGTGGCCCTGATCCAGACATCGCCGCCCGATGAGCGGGGTTATGTCAGCCTGGGAGTAAGCCTGGATATCATCAAGGCGGCCATTGAAAGCGCCTCCCTGGTTATCGCCCAGGTGAACCGGTATATGCCGCGGGTCCACGGTGAAACCTTTATTCATGTCAACGACATAGATTATCTCGTTCCCTTTGATGAACCGCTGCTCGAATATCGCCCCTTGACGGTACCGGAGCATATTGCCAGTAAAATCGGGGGCTATGTGGCGCGCATTATTGAAGACGGCGATACCATTCAGGTCGGTTACGGCAGCGTCCCCAATGCTGTCCTTGCCAGCCTGACCGAAAAGAAGCACCTGGGCGTGCATACGGATCTGCTCGGCGACGGGCTGGTCGAACTGATGAAAAGGGGCGTCGTCGACAACAGCAGAAAAACAATTAACCGCGGCAAAACAGTGGCCTCTTACTGCATGGCCAGCCGGGAAACGTACGAGTATATTAACGATCATCCCGGCATTGAATTCAAAGAGATTGATTATACCAACAACCCCCTGGTTATCGCCCAAAACCATAACATGGTGGCCATCAACAGCGCCCTGGAGGTGGATCTAACCGGACAGGCTACCGCCGAATCCATAGGCAAAACATTTTACAGTGGGATCGGCGGCCATACCAGTTTTATCCGCGGAGCGGCCCTTTCCCCGGGAGGGAAAACCATCCTGGCACTGCAATCCACCACCCGCGACGGTGAGACCTCGCGGATCGTGCCTTTCTTGCGCGAGGGCGCCGGGGTTACTTTAACCCGGGGTGATGTTCAGTACGTGGTCACCGAGTATGGTATAGCTTACCTGCACGGCAAGAATATTCGCGAGCGGGCCATGTCTTTGATCGCCATCGCTCACCCTAAATTCCGGCCCTGGTTGATTGAGGAAGCGAAGAAGCTGTCTTTGATCTATAAAGACCAGGCTTTTATGCCCGGCGAGAAAGGTGAATATCCGGAGCACCTGGAAACATACCGGACCACCGGCCATGGGTTGAGTATTTTTATACGCCCGGTGAAAATAAGCGATGAACCGCTGATCAAGGATTTCTTTTATTCTCTTTCGGATAAAAGTCTTTACCGCCGCTTCCTGACCATCAGAAGATATATGCCGCACGAAGAGTTGCAAAAGCATTTTGTGGTCATCGACTATACCCGGGAGATGATCCTGCTGGCGGTAAAAACATACCTGGGCCACGAAGTCATCACCGGGATGGCCCAGTATTGTATTGATGAAAGCGCCTTATCCGCCGAGGCTTCCATCGTGGTCAGGGATGATTTTCAATGCAAGGGTATCGGCCTGGAGCTCCTTTCTTATCTGACTTCTGTGGCCAAAAAACAGGGTTTGCAGACCTTCACCGCCGATGTCATGCCCGAAAACCAGGCTGTCCTGCGGCTGATCGAAAAATTGGGGCTGGAATGGGAGCGCAAATGGAATGACGGCACCTTTTTTGTAAAACTTAAGCTGTAGCGAGAGGATGGGGAGCGCTTATTCCCGGCGGAGCAGGGAGTAGATTCCCTCACCGGCCTGGAGGAGCGCTCAAATCCCGGTTGCGCGCTGCTGTTAGACCATGCCCACTATCTTTGCTTCCGCCAGGGGCGGTACCGCCGGCGGTTTTAACTTATTAGGAGGTTTTTTTATTCTGCACAGGATATGCCTTCCACAGTACACCGTCACTGAAGAAAGTTTCCCATCCATACGGGAGCTGTACAACAGGGAGAAGCTTCTTCCGGAGCCGCCTTCAATTTTTGTTACTCCGGCCTGGCTCGAAACCTGGTGGCAGGCCTTCGGGGAAGGGGCTGCGGCGGCACTGCTGGCGGTCCGGCAAAACAGGCGGGTTGCCGGGCTGGCCCCGCTCATGATCAGGGGCAAGGAAGCCTCTTTCATGGGCAGCCCCGCTGTCTGTGATTACCTCGATTTCTGGGCCGCCCCCGGAGAAGAAGAGCCTGTTGCCGCCGCCGTCTTGAACCATCTCATGCAAAAAGGGATAAACAAACTGGATCTGCACAGCCTTCATCCCGGCTCTGCCGCCCTGGCCGGGCTTCCCGGCGCGGCGAAAGCCCTGGGCTGGAGCTGTGAATGTACCCGGGAAGCCGTTTCCGTGGGGCTTGAACTGCCGCCCACCTGGGAGGGCTACCTGGACGCCCTGACTAAAAAACAGCGCCACGAGGTGAGGCGTAAATTAAGAAGGCTGGAAGAAGCGGGGCCTTATCGCTACCGGGTCATTACCGGGGAGAAGGCCCTGGCCTTTATTCCTCTTTTTCTGGACATGTTTACCCGGAACCCGGAAAAAGCGAACTTTCTCACCGGCGCCGTGGCTATCTTTTTCCCCGGGGCGCTTAAAGCAGCCGTGCAAAGCGGGCCTGGCCGGTTCGGGCTGCTGGAACTGGCGGGGCGAGTTGCCGCAGCCGTATTCTACTTCGATTTCCGGGGCAATGATTATCTTTACAACAGCGCCTATGATCCGGAATTCAGGAACGTAAGCGCAGGATTACTGTGCAAGGTCCTGCATATCAAGGATGCTATCGCCCGGGGGCGCGGCTTCTATGACTTTTTAAGGGGCGGAGAAGAATACAAGTACCGTCTTGGCGGCCGTGATATTCCCATTTACCGCTGCTCTGTTGCCCGGTTGGAGCGCCCCCATAATCCGGCCGGGGGGAGGACGTAAAGCTGAAAATTGCCTGCCTGAGCATGCACAGTTCACCCCTGGGAAAGCCCGGCACCAAAGATACCGGCGGTATGAGCACCTACCTGCGTGAACTGTCGCTGGCCCTGGGCCAAATGGGCCGGCGCCTGGATCTCTTTACCGCGGTGGGGAGCGCCGCGCCGCAAATAACCGCGCTGGGCCCAGGTGCCCGCCTGGTTACCTTACCGGCCGGCTCCGGCAGTGAAGCCAAGCTTGACCTGTATCACCACCTGGATAGTTTTACCGGCAGCGTGGATCAATTCCGCCGCGCCGGGAAGCAACAGTATGACCTGATCTTCAGCCACTACTGGCTCTCGGGCCTGGCCGGGCGGAAGCTTAAAGCCGGATGGGGTGTGCCGCATGTAATCATGTTTCATACCCTGGGCGCGGTAAAAAACGCCTGCGGCAGCGGGGAGAGCGAGCCCGCCCTGCGCATTGAGGCGGAGAAAGCCCTGGTGCGCGATTGCGACAGGGTGATCGTGGCCTCGCGGCGGGAAAACGAGGCGCTGCAGCGCTATTACGCCGCCCCGCCGGGCAAAATTGAGCTGATCCCCTGCGGCGTGAACTTGTCACTGTTCCGGCCGCTGCCGCAGCAAGAGGCCCGGCACCGGGCCGGCCTGGAGGAGGAAAAGACAGTTCTGTTCGTCGGCCGGTTGGAGCCGGTGAAGGGCCTGGAACTGCTGCTCCGCGCCGCCGCCATTTTGCACGGGCAGGGCTGCTCTTTTAAACTGCTCATTGCCGGGGGGGACGCCCCGGATGATCCGGCCATCCAACATTACCGGCAGTTAGCCCTGGAGTGGGGGATCGCTGACCGGCTGTTTTTTCCAGGGCCGGTGGAGCATTCCTTGCTGCCGTTTTACTACAACGCCGCGGACGTTACGGTGATCGCTTCGCACTATGAAAGTTTCGGGTTGACCGCCCTGGAATCCCTGGCCTGCGGCACGCCCGTCGTGGCCACGGACGTGGGCGATTTAAAAGAAATCATCAAGCAGGGCCGCACCGGGGCGGTGATCGGGGAGCGCTGCCCGGAAAAGATGGCGGAGGCTATGGCCGCCTTTTTAGCGCTGCCGCAGAAGCCGGTCCAGCTTTGCCGCGACTCGGTGGCCTCTTTCGGCTGGCCCGGGGTGGCGCGGCAAGTGGCCGCTGCTTTCAAAAAATTAAACGGTTGAAAAGGAGCAGGGGTTATGGCAGGGGTTGATTTAATGGTAGTGACGCCGCATCCGGATGATGCTGAGTTCGGTATCGCCGGCACCGTAGCCCGCCTGGTTCGTGAAGGAAAAACGGTTGTTTACGTGGTTTGCACCAGCGGAGAGAAAGGTACCGGCGACCGGGCGGTGAAACCGCAGGAGCTGGCCAAAAGGCGGGAACAGGAGCAGGCCGCCGCCGCCATCCTGGGCGTGCGGGAGGTAGTCTTTTTGCGCTACGAGGACCAGGGCCTGGAAGACAGCGCACCGTTCCGCAAGGAGATTGTGCGCTGCATCCGCACCTTTCGCCCGCACACGGTGGCCACCACTGACCCTTACCGCCGCTATATCTGGCACCGGGATCACCGTATCACCGGCCGGGTGGTGCTGGATGCGGTATTCCCCTACGCCCGGGATCACCTGTCCTATCCCGACCTGCTGGAGGCAGGCCTGGAGCCGCACAAGGTGCGGGAGCTGCTCTTCTGGGGCACCGACGAGCCCAACTACCGGGTCGATATTACCGCTACCTTTGCTTTGAAGCTGCAGGCGCTGCGCTGCCACGAAAGCCAGGTTGGCGGCCACCGCTTTGCCGCCGTTGAAGAGTGGGTGCGGGAGCGGGCCCGCGCCGCAGCCGCAGGGGTAGATTTTGAACTGGGCGAGATGTTCCACCGGGAGGAGATCCGCTGGTAAACTGCTCCCTCTGCCGGGTTAGTGGCAGCGTTCGCCATGGCCCGGCACCGGGCAGGGCTGTTTATCCCTGTCTTTTTTTATCCCGGTAATATAAATGGACCTTGGGCGTTACATTCCCTCCAACAACCTTACCGCCCCAGCCAGGTTACATCGCCGCAGAGGTGGGGATCCAGGGGGCGAGCGGCGAACTGCCGGTATTGCTCCAATTCCGCCTGCACCCGGGTGGAGGCGCCGTGCCCGGGGAAGAGCAGGGTTTCGCCGGGCAGGGTAAAGATCTTCTCCGTGATCGAGCGGATGATCTGCTGTAAATCGGCGGGGGTGGCGGTTTTGCCTGGCCCGCCGGGGAAGATCGTATCGCCGCAGATAAGGCAGCCCTTAATTAGAAAACAGAGGCTGCCCGGGGTGTGCCCCGGGGTATGCAGTACTGCCAGGGAGAGCCTGCCGCAGGCGACGCTGTCGCCGTCCCGGAGCAGCAGGTCCGGGCGCACCGGCAGGGCGTCTCCGTCGGCGCCGTGGGCGGCCACCGGGATTTGCAGCCTGTTTTTCAACTCCTCCAGGGCCAGGGTATGATCGGCGTGGCCGTGGGTGATTAAGATGTAACGGGGCCTGGTTCCTTCCAACTGTTTAATGATCGCCTCAGCTTCCCCGGGAGCGTCCACGAGGATACTGTCACCGCTTTCCCGGCAGACGAGGAGATAGGCGTTGGTGCCGAAGGGGGCGGTCTCCAGTCGGAGCAGGCGCATAGCCCCCTCATCGATCACGGTTTGCACTGTGGCCATAAAGGTCCCATCCTTTCTGAAAAGGTTTATATTACCATTATATCATTACCGGCTGCCTCGCCTGTTACTGAAGGCTCGAGACAGGCCGGGCAGCCTGGCAACCTGCTTGAATGGAACAGGCATGCTATTCCCATTTAACAGTAAAAACCGGGATGACCATACCGGCGCAGAGGAGGGAAAGTAAATAATGCTCACTTCGATCACCAACAGCAACTACCCCTCTCGAGCAGATACGGGTTAAAGCAAAGCCACCGGGCTTAACACTCCTTTTTGATCACCTTCTCCAGGGATTCAACATAGCGGGTAAAGGCTTTTCTCCCTGTTTCGGTTAAAGAGTAGCTGGTTTGCGGATTTTTACCGGCGAATCTTTTGTTGATCTGTATATAACCGCATTTTTCCAGTTTTTGCGTATGGGTGCTCAGGTTGCCGTCTGTGGTGCCGGTTAACTCTTTCAAGGCGTTAAACCCCAGGGCAGGCTGGTTAAAAAGGGCGGCCACTATGGCCAGCCGGACCTGTGACTGGAATACCGGGTTATATTCTATGACCGGCCGTTCTACCATCTCTTTTACCCCTGTTCTTTTTCAGGCTTAGCATGGCGATAACAAGGAATCCCCCGCCGGTGACCAGGCCAAATATAGAAGGCTGCCAGTCCGGGAAATATACCATCACTATGGAAACGGGAAAGCAGAGCACTCCCAGGTAGAGGGCCGGGCGGTGCAGAAACAGCCCTGTTGCAACCAGGACAAGTCCGGTAATGATGATAATAAAAACCATGATGAACTTTGCTTCGTAGATCGATAGCACAAGGGAGAGGCATACGATGATCGCCATGGCCAGGCTACCGGAACCCCAGAGCAAACCGAATATCCAGCTATAATAGTTTGTGGCCTGCGGGAGGGTAACTTTGTCGGCCTTACCGATAATGATGCTCCCTGCTGCGCCAATGAGGACAAAGATAATCCACAGCAAAGGATAAGCCCAGGGGGCGGGTTCTGCCAGGAAAAATAGCTGTTGCACCAGTGAGGCCGCCAGGATCAACGAACCCCATAAGATAAAATAAGGGGCCTGGTTGCTGAAGTAAATATTAGTTTTTTCAAAAACACTTTTAATCACGGCTACATCTTTAAGGGCCTGCTCTCTTTCCATAAAAACACTTCCCTTCAAAGAACTTTGTCTGGCAAAGTAATTATAGCAGTTTTTAACAACACTGTCAAAGAAAAAATTTTACGATAACAGCGGTAGCAGCTATAATCTCCAGAAAAACGGGAAAAGGCAAACATACCCTAAAACGGCCATTTAGGTTATAATTATGCTTGTAAAAATAATAAGCCAGGACATGGGAGAAGTGATATGCCGAAGATAAAAGTTGCAATTGTTGGGGTGGGAAACTGCGCCAGCGCGCTCATTCAGGGGATCCATTACTACGCTCAGAAAAACGGGGCAGACGCCGTGGGCCTGATGCACTGGGACCTGGGCGGCTACAAGCCGCAGGATATTGAAGTGGTGGCCGCCTTTGATATTGACGCCCGCAAAGTGGGCCGGGAGCTGCGAGAAGCCATCGCGGCGCCTCCCAACTGCGCCGTAACTTTTTGCCCGGACCTTCCCGCCGGCGGCCCGGTGGTGCGGATGGGGCGCATTTTGGACGGCGTGGCGGAACATATGCGCCGCTACGAGGCAGAATATACTTTTGTGCCCGGCACCGGGCCGGAGCCCTCCGCGGAAGAGGTGATCGGGATCTTGAAAAGTTCCGGCGCGGAAATTCTCCTCAATTACCTGCCCGTGGGCTCGGAAGAGGCGACCCGTTTCTACGCCCGCTGCGCCCTGGAAGCGGGGCTCGGTTTCATCAATAATATTCCGGTGTTTATCGCCAGCGATCCGGGCTGGGCTGAAGAATTTGCTTCACGGAACCTGCCCCTGATCGGGGACGATATCAAGTCACAGCTTGGCGCCACGGTGCTGCATCGCACCCTGGCCGACCTGTTTAACCGCAGGGGAGTGACGCTGGATCGCTCCTACCAGTTGAATACCGGGGGCAATACCGATTTTCTGAATATGCTTAACCGGGACAGGCTGGCCTCCAAAAAAATATCCAAGACCGAGGCGGTGCAGTCCGCCGCCGGCCGCCGCCTTCCGGATCGGGACATCCACGTCGGCCCCAGCGACTATGTGCCCTGGCAGAAGGACAACAAGATCTGCTTTCTGCGCATGGAGGGGCGCATTTTTGGTGACGTGCCGATCAACCTGGAGCTGCGCTTAAGCGTGCAGGATTCGCCCAACTCCGCCGGCATCGCCATCGACGCCATCCGCTGCTGCCGGCTGGCCCTGGACCGGGGAGTGGGAGGAGTGCTAATCGGCCCCTCCGCTTATTTTTCCAAGCACCCGCCCGTGCAGTACCCGGACTGGCAGGCGCACCAGATGACAGAGGAGTTTATTAAGGGGCCGTAATCATGCACCCTTGAACCGCCAGGATCATACCGTCATAGCCCGGGCGGAGAGGGTAGTGATTGATTTTCTGGTGACTTCAGGTTCCCGCCCCTGTATCCCTATAGCTTCAGGCCTACCTCAAACCCTTCCCTGATTGCTTCAGTAAGCTTGCGCGGCTTGACGGCGTCGCCGACTAGGTGCAGCTCCGCCACCCGTCCTTGCAACTGTCCGGCCAGTTCATTGGCGGAGCATGCGCCTATGGCCAGGACAACGGTGTCCGCGGGGATCAGGGTTTCCGCGCCGTCTTTTTCCACGACCACGCCTTCCGTGGTGACGGCCTTGACGGTGGTCTCGTCCATCACCTTGATGCCCAGGCGGCGGATATTTTTCAACACTACCCAGCGGGTGCTGATGCCGATATCGCGGCCTAGACTCTTGAACTGCTCCACAATGGCCACCTCGCGGGTGCCGCGATTGAGCAGGCGGCGCAGGGTTTCCAGATCTTCGGCTTCATTTTCCACCAGGAATTTAAGGATTTCGGCAGAGATGGTGCCCTTTTCGGCGATGGTCACGGCGGTTTCGCAGCCCACGGCGCCACCGCCAACAACCACCACCCGCCGGCCGGGATTGGCGGAGCCGTCCAGCACGGCCAGGGCTGTGACTACTTTTTCCGGATCGGCAACCGGGAAGGGGGCCGGTGCGGGCCGGGCTCCGGTGGCCAGGACAACGGCATCAGCGTTGAAGGCAGCGATATCAGCGGCGGTGGCCTCCCGCTGCAGCTCGATCTCTACACCCAGCCGGTTCAACTCGTGCGCGTAGTAATTGAGCAGGGTGGCAAACTCGTGCTTGCCGGGAGGGCAGGCGGCGTAAGGCAACTGTCCGCCGAGGCGGGGCTCCTTTTCCCATAGGGTGACGCGGTGGCCGCGCTCTGCAGCCAGGCGGGCCGCTTCCAGCCCGGCCGGCCCCCCGCCCACTACCAGGATGCGGCGGGGAACCCGGGCCGGTTCAATTTTAATTTCATGCTCCCGCCCGGCCAGGGGGTTGATAGCGCAGAAAACATCCTGCAGGGTGAAGACGGAATCCATGCAGCCCTGGTTGCAGGCAATACAGCGGCGGATGGATTGATAGCGGCCGCTTCTGGTTTTTTCAGGCAGCTCGGGATCGGCAATGAGCGGCCGGCCCATATTGACCAGGTCTGCCAGGCCGTCTTTTAAGATTTCTTCGGCGACCAGAGGGTCGTTGAGGCGATTGCTGGCGATGACCGGCACCTGGACCGCCTCTTTAATCCCCCGGGCCAGGTAGGCAAAGCCGCCGCGGGGCAGGTCGCCGGTAATCTGGGGCACCCGGGTTTCATGCCAGCCGCCGGTGACATTAAAACAGTCGGCCCCGGCCTTTTCCAGCTCTTTGGCGAAGAAGGCCGCTTCCTTGTTGGTATTGCTCCCGGGGATGAAATCATGCCCTGACAGCCTTACCACAAGCGGGTAGTCGGGCCCAACCCTGGCGCGGACCCGTTCGACAACTTCCACGCCAAAGCGGCAGCGGTTTTCCAGGGAACCGCCATAACGGTCCGTGCGCAGGTTGGTCACCGGGGAGAAAAACTGGCAAATCAGGTAGCCGGCGCTGGCAATAATCTCCACCGCGTCGAAACCGGCCTGTTTAGCCCGCCGGGCGGCGGCAGCAAAGCTTTCGATGACCATTTCGATCTCTTCCAGGGTCATCTCCCGCGGGGTTTCCCGGGTAAAGCGGGAAGGCACAGCCGAAGGGGCCAGGGCCTGCTGCCCGCTGAACATGGAATGGGTGTAGCGGCCGGCCTGGTAAAGCTGGGCCGCCACCCGGGCCCCGGCGTTTTTAACCGCTCCGGCCAGGGCAGCCAGCCCCTCGATAAAGCGATCATCATAGATTCCAATCATCATCGGGCCGCCCCCGATGCGATCGATCGCGCACCCGCCGACGGTGATTAAAGCCGCGCCTCCTTCGGCCCTGGTTTGATAATACTTGATCAGGCGCTCATTGACCGTTCCGTCCGGGGTGAAGCAGTGGTGAATGGCAGGCATGCAGATACGGTTTTTTAACTCCATGGTCCCGATTTTAACCGGCTCAAAAATTAACATAGTTGCTCTCCCTCCAAATAATTTCAAGGCCAAGTTCGATCTCTTTAAATTTGGATTATAAATCCATTTATTAATATTCGGCATATTTTTATAATTGCCTGCAGGCGTAAGAAATTCGCTCATTCACAGCCCGTCCCGCACCGCTGCCAGAATTTTGAAGGCAATTAATGCCAGGTCAGGCAGGAATTACGGTAAGAGAGGTTGAAGTAAAATTACAATAGGGGAAGGCGGAAGAATAACATGGCGGAAGCCCAGGCCAGAGATATTATCCTGTGCGATCTGGATGCCTTTTTTGCTTCGGTAGAACAGCGGGACCACCCGGAATACCGCGGCCGCCCGGTTATCGTGGGAGGCAGCGCCTCTTCCCGCGGGGTTGTTTCCACGTGCTCATACGAAGCGCGCCGTTTTGGGGTCCATTCGGCCATGCCCATGGCCCGGGCGGTTAAGCTATGTCCGGGCGCCATTTTTTTACCGGGTAACATGAAGCTATACCGCGCTGTATCCGAGCAGGTCATGGCCCTGTACGAGAGATTCACCCCCGACATTGAAGCGGTATCCATCGACGAGGCCTACCTGGCGGTGCCTCGCGGCGAGGGGCTTAAGACAGCGGCCAAAATTCGCCGGGCGGTACGCGACGAGCTTGAACTGCCGCTGACGGCCGGTGTTTCCACAAACAAACTCCTGGCCAAGATAGCCTGTGGAATGGCCAAGCCTGACGGCTTAGACAGCCTCTGGCCGGAAGAGGTGCCTCAAAAATTGTGGCCGCTGCCTTTGAAAGTGCTGCCGGGGATCGGTCCGGTCTCCGCAGAAAAGCTGCACCGGGTCGGCATTAAGACCGTGGGAGATCTGGCTGCCACCCCTGAATCTGTCCTGGTGCAGCAACTGGGACAGGCGGCGGCGGCAGAGTGCCGGCAGCATGCCCGGGGTATAGATTCGCGGCCCCTTGAGCCGGTTCGCCAGGCCAAATCATTTTCCGAGGAACAAACCTTTGCTACTGATGTGGCCGGACCGGAGGCCCTGAAGGCGGTGCTGATGGAACAGGCAGAGGAGCTGGGTTACCGCCTGCGCGCCGCCGGGATGCGCGCCCGCACGGTGGGCCTGAAACTGCGCTTTGCCGATTACACCACCATCACCCGTGATGTCACGCTGGCTGAGGCGACAGACCGTGATTCTGAAATTTACCGGGTGACGGTGCAGTTGTTTGAGCGCTGCGGAGGGGAGGGCCCCTGGCGCCTGGCCGGCAGCCGTGTTTCCAACCTGGAAACCAGCCGGCAGTTAACCATCTTTGCGCCTCCGCCCGGGGCAGTGAAAGAAGACAAGCTGGGAGAGGTGCGTGACCGCTTGCGCAATAAATACGGCACTGAAGTATTATTCCGGGCCCGGCGGCTGGCCGGCAGTGAAGCCGGGCATAGAAAACCTGGCCGGTGAGCGGCGCCGCATCATCTTTTTTTCATTTACCGCTTGCTCAAAGATATGGCGGCAAAACTGGACCGGAACAGTGCTGAAACAAAGCAAGAACAATCTTGATTCCGGTCAAGCATAGTGGAGCGGAGGGAGGAGAGAATGTGGAGGAGCATCCCCTGACGCTGTTGATGAATCCACGATCCATCGCCACGGTCGGCGCCGGGAATAACCCGTTGAAAATGGGGACCATTCAGGCGTTAAGTATTATCAAGGACGGTTACCGGGGCAAGTTTTACCCGGTTCACCCCACCGAGAAATCGGTGCTGGGGCATAGGGCTTATCCTTCCGTGGCCGATCTCCCGGAAGCGCCGGACCTGGCCATGTTAATCGTGCCCACGGATCAGGTGGCCCCCTTGCTCGAAGAATTTGGCCAGATCGGCACCCGGCGGGCCATTATCATTTCTGCCGGGTTTAAAGAAACCGGCACCGCCGGGCGGGAAGCGGAAGAGCGCTTGAAAGAGACCGCCCGGCGCTTCGGCATTCGCTTTCTCGGCCCCAATTGCATGGGGATCATAAACAGCGAAATATCGCTGAATGTTACTGTGGCGCCGTTGACGGGCCCCCCCGGCTTTTTGGGCCTGGCTTCCCAGAGCGGTACTTACCTGACGCAAACGCTGCCCTATCTCAGGAAACACGGCATCCGCTTCAGCAAGGCTGTCAGCGTGGGCAACGAGGGAGATCTCAACCTTATTGATGCCCTGGAATTTCTGGGCCAGGACAGGCAGACCCGGGCTATCGCCCTCTATATTGAGGGGATCCGGGACGGGCGCCGCTTTATCGAGACGGCGCAAAAGATTACGCCGTATAAACCGGTGGTGGCTCAGTATGTGGGCGGGACCGCCGCCGGAGCCCGTGCGGGCGCCAGCCATACCGGGGCCATGGCCGGCCCTGACGAAGTATATGATGGAATTTTGAAGCAAGCCGGGATTATCCGCGTCCATTCCGTGGAAGAGCTTTATGGCCACGGGTGGACCCTGGCCACGCAGCCCCCCCTGCAAGGCAGGCGCATCGCCGTGCTGACCAATTCAGGAGGCCCGGGAACGGCCATGTCCCATACCGCCAATGCCGGAGGGCTGGAAGTGCCTCCTTTTTCAAAGCAGCTTCAGGATAAAATCAGGGCGCTCATTCCGCCGCACGCTTCCTGCGGCAACCCGGTCGACCTGACTTTTCACCTCGATACCCGGCTGCTAAGCTTAACCATCCCCGAGCTGGTTATGTCCAGCGGAGAAGTTGACGGCGTGCTGCTGCACGGCGCCATGGGCAGCGGTTTTATGCGCGCCGTCTATCCGCATGTGAGCGAGCTTTTCCCCGGCCTCACTGAAGAACAGTTTCTGGAACTATTCCGGGAGGATCTTTCGGAAAATGTGGCCTTACCCGTAAAGTACGGTAAACCCCTGATCATCTCTTCATTTTTCGACCATGAGGATGACTACACCGCCGCCTATCAAGCCGCCAATATCCCGGTTTTCGACGCACCGGAAAAGGCGGCCCGGGCCATGCTGGCGCTGCTGCGCTACAGTGAAATTAGCCGCCGGAAAAAAATTGTGCCGCCGCTCCTGCCGGAGCGCGCCGCGGAGGCGGACCGCATAATCAACGAAGCTGTTTCCAGCGGAAGGAAAAACCTGGACGAGTACGAAAGCAAAAGGCTGCTGGCTGCTTATAACTTCCCGGTCAGCAGGGAAAGGAGGGCGGGCAGTGAAGCCGAGGCGGCGGCAGCCGCGGCGGAGCTGGGCTATCCCGTGGTCGTTAAGGCCTGCCACCACACCCTGCCCCATAAAACCGGCCGCGGCCTCATTTTCTTGAATATAAGGGATGAATCCTCGCTGCTTCAGGCTTACCGCGCCGTGCAGGAGGCGGCGGGGCCGGGCTTGCCGGTGCTGGTGTCGGAAATGGTTCAGGGTAACCGCGAATTCACCGCGGGGGTAACCCGCCAGCCCGGATTTGGACCCTGCGTTATGTTCGGCCTGGGCGGCATATTCACCGAAGCGCTTCAGGATGCCGCCTTCCGGGCCGCGCCTTTAAGCGAAACCGAGGCGGAAGAGCTGCTTTTCAGCCTCCGCGCTGCCGCGCTGCTGGGCCCCTTCCGCGGCATGCCGGCCGTGGATGCTGCCGCCCTGGTGAAGCTGTTGCAGCAGCTCAGCTTTATACCGCTGCTGCACCCGCAGATCCGCGAGCTTGATTTAAATCCGATTCTAATCAGAGGCCATGCGCCGGTGGTGGTAGACGCCCTGGCGGTTCTCGACGGGGCCAGGCATTCGCCGGCAAGATAATTTTTACGGACCCCCCGGGGCAATGGTCCAGCTACCCGCCCCATAAACACGACCGCTAGATACAAGGGAAAGAAAGGAGGAAACACCCATGTGCGGCCGCTTTGCCCTGGCCACGGAGAAACATATCCTGGAGATGCTGTTTGACCTGGAGCTGCGCGGCGCCCTGGAGCCTCGCTTTAATATTGCCCCTTCAGAAGATATCCTCGCTGTACGCCTGGCGGCCGGCGGAGAAAGGGTGATCTCCCGGTTAAAGTGGGGCCTGGTGCCTTACTGGGCTAAAGAGCCCCGCATGGGGTATAAATTGATCAACGCTCGCGCGGAGACGGCGGACCGAAAGCCGGCCTTCCGCGATGCTTTTCGCCGGAGAAGGGCCCTCATTCCGGCCAGCGGGTTCTACGAATGGAAAAAGAGTGAGCGGGGCAGGCAGCCTTACTATATCCGCATGAAGGATAAAAGGCCCTTCGCCCTGGGAGCTTTATGGGAGCGCTGGGCCCAGGTTGATCCGCCCCTGGAAAGCTGCACCATCCTTACTGTTCCTGCCAACGGGCTGGTGGCGCCGCTGCACGAGCGCATGCCGGTGATTATTCCCCCGGACGCTTACGAACTCTGGTTGAGCCGGGACAGCGAAGCGGCTGATCTGAAGCCTCTGCTGCAACCCTATCCGGCAGAAATAATGGAAGCCGTGCCTTTGCCGGCCAACATCTTTAAAACAGGCCGCTATGGCGATTATCTGTAAGAAGACAGGATACAGGAGACGCGTTAAACAGACCGCAGTGGAATCCGGTACAGTAGATGATGTAGAAGCCTTTGCTGAAAAAAATAATGCTCAGGGCTACGGAAGGTGTTAGAGGATGGATAAAGCCGGCCTGCTGGATCTTATTCAAACGAAGCGGGAAGCGGAGCGGAAAAGAGAAGCAGTACGCTCCTCTTTTATCGCCGCCTCGCCCCGTGTGAATGGCGGCGCCATCACCGGCATGGCTGTAAGCGATTTGCAATTGCTGTTCAGCCTTTATGACGCCATATTCTTCAACAGCTATTTCACCGGGTCATTTGCCGGATCAATCACTTTCTCCCTCTCGACCAGGATGAGCAGAAGCGCAGGCAAAATCATCTATCCCCGGAATTTGAAAGGTTTGCCGCCGGATCAGGAAAAATATGAGCTGCGCCTGGGCCTAACCCTCTTTTTTGATTATTACCGGTTGAGCCGTGAAAAAAAAGTTAACGGCATTTACACCCGCGATGCCCTGGAAGCCTTCTTGCTGGTCTTCGAGCATGAGCTGTGCCATCTGATCGAACTGCACCTCTTCCGCCAGTCCAACTGCCAAAAGCAGCGCTTCAAGTCGCTGGCCTATAATCTTTTCGGCCATACGGAAAGTTATCACCAGTTGCCTACTTCCCGGGAAATAGCTGCCGAGCAATTCAACCTGAACATTGGTGACCGGGTCGCCTTTACCGTGGAAAATCATAACCTGGAAGGCATAATTAACAACATCAACAAAAGGGCCACGGTGATGGTGCCCGATCATAACGGCGATTACCGGGATGCGCGGGGCCGGCGCTACACCAAGTGGTATGTGCCCCTGCCTTCCCTCAAAAAAAAATAGATGCCTCACGGATCCGCAGGGGCTGTCCCCAAAGGACAGCCACTTTACCACATTTGTTGTCCCAATTGACTTTTGGAAGACCCCCTCCAGCAACTACTCATTTTCATCCCTGGTTTCGATGAGTAATCTTCCAAATTTAGGGGCCAGCCAGTTATATGACACGACGAAGAGCATAACGATAAGCCCATACAATACCGGAGCAGCGATTAATGGAATCATAGTTCCCAGTGTGTTTCTCAGCCCTTGTTCGAAAGCCCCACCTGCTACAGCTACCAGTAAAAAAGTGGTATACGGGATAACCATACTTATCAGAACTGCCTAAAAAGCTGATTTCGGGTCGAACCTCATAATTTTAATTTTTTTCAATTCAATCATACTCCTTTCAGCAGCCTCGATGTTAATGCCTTTTAACATTACAGGGGCCATGTTATTCAGGATAGAAATATTGCCTGCAAACAATAATGGGATCAGGTTCGTGTGGATAGGCTGGCTGGTGTGATATGCCTTACAGCATTATTATTCTGCGCTTAACAGCATTTTCCTTTAAATTAAGGGCCTGGCATTAATGCAAGGTAATGTCTGTAAATGTTCAGTTTTGTTAATACCGGCTTTTAATGGCTTCAGATTTATCCCATTAACTTCTCCTTTCGCTAATTCTAAATAGAAGGAATAAACTCTCTACCGGTTGAAATAGAAAAAATAGAAACAATATTTTTAAGATGGATTGCAATAAGGGGGGGCCATCGTGTTTCGTATCCTGGCTGTAAACCCGGGCTCCACTTCCACCAAGACGGCGCTGTTTGAAGACGAAAAATGCCTGTGGGAGCAGGTTTTGCGCCACTCCGATGCGGAGCTGGCCCGGGCGGGCGACTGGGCCGGCCAGGCTGACCTGCGCCGACAGGCTCTCCTTGCAGAGCTGCACCAAAAGGGGGTGGATCCGGCCGGCTTGTCCGCCCTGGTGGTACGAGGCGGCCTGCTTAAACCGCTTCCGGCCGGTGTCTACTACGTTGATGAAGAGATCTACCGGGACCTGCTGGAATGCCGCTTTGGACGCCACGCCTCCAACCTCGGTTCCATTATCGCCTATCCCCTGGCCCGTGAGCTAGGCATTCCGGCTTATACCGTCGACCCGGTCACAGTAGATGAATTTGAAGATGTAGCCCGCTACTCCGGCCTTAAAGGGATTCCCCGCCTGAGCATGTCCCACGCCCTGAATATGAAAGCAGTGGCCCGGCAGGCGGCAAAGCGCCTGGGCAAAACTTACGCGGAGTTAAACCTGGTCATCGTCCACCTCGGCGGGGGCATCTCCGTCTCCGCGCATCGCCGCGGGCGCATGATCGATGTCAATAATGCCAACAACGAAGGTCCTTTTTCCCTGGAGCGCTGCGGCACCTTGCCGGCCCTGGGCTTAATCAACCTCTGCTTTAAAGCCGGCGCCAGCGAAGAAGAGATGGCCGCCCTGGTTACCTCCCGCGGCGGCATTTACTCTTACCTGGGCACCCGGGATTTCCAGGAGGTGGAGCGCCGTATCTTCGCGGGAGACGAAGAGGCTCGCCTGGTGGTGGAAGCGATGGTCTACCAGGTCGGCAAAGAGGTCGGGGCCATGGCCACAGTCTTATATGGCGCCGTGGACCGGATTGTGCTGACCGGGGGGATGGCCCATTCCGCTTACCTGATCGGCCTAATTAAGCCGCGGGTCTCTTTTATTGCCCCCGTAGAGGTTATTCCCGGCGAAGAAGAGCTGGCGGCCCTGGCTGCGGGGGCCCTGCGGGTATTACGGGGTGAAGAAGAGCCTTTAATTTACGGGGAATTTTAGCTTGCCGCCGGGTATGGGCCCGGAAACAAGGGGCAGGAGGGATCAATTGTGAGCTTTGAAAACTACCACCAGCTAATCACTGCTGTCAGAGGTTATCCCCGGTGCCGCATGTGCATCGCTGCCGCCGATGACTTGACGGTGCTTCAGGCGGTGCGGGAAACCCGCAAGGAAAATATTGTCGACTTTACCCTGGTCGGCCCGGAAGAGAAAATCTGGCGCCTGGCCATGACCGCCGGCCTCAATTTAAAAGGGATTGAGATAATCGATGCCCGCGATCCCCTGGAAGCGGTGCACCGGGCGGTGCAGGAGACCGCCTCGGGGCGGGCCGATATTCTAATGAAAGGGATGGTCAATAGCTCCGATTTTTTGCGGGCGGTGCTGCATCCCCAGGCAGGAATGCGCACGGACCGGATCCTTAGCCACCTGGCCGTTTATGAAATACCGGGCTATTACCGGCTCATCTATATGACCGACGGTGGCCTTAATGTCAGCCCTAACCTGAAACAGAAGAAAGCCATTTTGCAGAATGCGGTGGAATTTTTGCAGGCTATCGGTATGGATCAGCCCAAAGTGGCCGTGTTGGCCGCCAATGAAAAGGTGGATCCGAAGATACAATCCACGGTGGATGCGGCCGCTCTGAAAGTGAAGGCGCTGCAGGGCGAAATACCGGGGGCGGTGGTCGACGGCCCGGTAGCCCTGGATATTGCCGTTAATTACGAGGCCGCCGTGCATAAAGGCATTGACAGCCCTATCGCCGGCAAAGCCGATCTGCTGATGGTCCCCAATATCGAGGCGGGCAACATCCTCGGCAAAGCAATTATCTATTTTGCCCTGGGCAAAATGGCCGGCCTGGTTCTGGGGGCCAGAAAGCCAATTATCCTCACCTCGCGCAACGAACCGGCCTACGGCAAAATGGCCTCCATCGCCCTGGCCGCCTACTCCATCGTCCGCAACCGCTAGCACAACAAGGTCCAGGTACGACCCTGGAAGATGGGCTTATTTTAACCCACCATGATGAGAGCTATGGGAAAGAAGCGGTTGGTAGATCATGATGGCGTGGTTGGCGGTGATAAATTCGCCGGCAATTAAATATCCGTCCCATCTTTTGGTAATTCGACAGCAACGTTTCGTGTATTTCCTGTTTACCTTGATCCACCTGGAATGGTAAGATAATTGCATATTTAACTTGCCTGGAGTAAAACCTTTGAAGAAGGGGGCGTATGCGATGGATACGGAGAAAAGGAAAATTGCGCCGGCGCGCTATCACACCAAGCTAAATTTGCTGTCCCCGGAGCAGGTGGAGCGGATTCACCGCGCCTCCCTACATATTTTGGAACATACCGGGATGCATATGCCGCATCGCCGGGCCCAGGAATTGCTGGCCTCCCGGGGCGCCCGCGTGGATTATGAGAGAGGAATGATCTATTTTCCGCCAACCCTGGTGGAAGAGGCCCTGGCCAAGGTTCCGGCCACTTTTACTCTTTGTGCCCGCGACCCGGACCTGGACCTGGTCCTGGACGGCAGGCACGGTTACCTGACTCTGGACGGGAGCGGGTTGCAGGTAATAGACCTGGCCAGCGGGGCAGTGCGCCAGTCCACCCGGGAAGACCTGGAGCAGGCGACACGGGTGGCCGATTACCTGGAGCAGGTGGCCTTTATGTGGCCCGTGGTCAGCGCCCAGGATTGCCCTCAAAAGGTGCAGCCCCTGCATGAACTGGCCGCTCAGTTAAAAAACACGACCAAGCATATCCAGGCCATGACCGCGGTAACCGGTTTTTCGGCACGCGGTTCCGTGGAGCTGGCCGCCCTTGTAGCCGGCGGGCGCGAGGCTTTGCGAAAGCGGCCCCTGATCTCCAATTTTCAGTGCAGTATCAGCCCGCTGTCTTATGACGCGGAAAGCCTGGAGGCGGCCCTGGTCTTTGCCGAAGCGGGCATCCCCGTGGGTTTCATGACCATGCAAATCGGCTGTTCCACGGCGCCGGCCACCCTGGCGGGCAACCTGGCCCAGGGCAATGCCGAAATTCTGGCAGGGATCGTCTTTCTGCAGGCGGCCTTTCCGGGGGCGCCCACTTTCTACGGCTCCTGCGCCACGGTGATGGAGCTGAAAAGCGGCGGCGTTGCCTGCGGCGGCCCGGAGGATTGTTTCCTGCAGGCCGCGTCTGCCCAGATGGCCCGCTTCTACGGCCTTCCTTCCAACATCGGTACTTTTGCCACCGGGGCCAAAGCTTCCAACTGGCATGCCGGGGTGGAAAACGCAATCTCCGGCGCGGCCAGCATCTTTGCCGGGGCGGATATGATGTGCGGGGCCGGTTTGATCAACGGAGCCCGCATATTTTCTTTCGAACAGTTGCTGCTGGATTGCGAAACCTTTGAGATTATCAGCCGCACCGCTGCGCCGGTGGAGGTTTCCGACGAAACTCTGGCCCTGGAGGTTATCCACCAGGTCGGCCCGCATAATCACTTCATGGCTGAAACCCACACCCTGGCCCACCTGCGGGAGTTGTGGCAGCCCCTGGTTATCGACCGCAGCCCCTATGAAAAATGGGTGTTTGAGGGGAAAAAAGAGACCCTTGAAGCTGCCCGGGAGAAGGCGCGCCTGATCCTGGAGCAGCATTGTCCCGAGCCCCTGGAAGACGGTTTAGAAGAAGAGATGGAGCGGTTGCTTGAATCGTATTTAAAAGAGCAGTAAACGGCCTGGATACGAAGCTAATCAGTCTTTGTCAAAGGCAATGGCGGGCTGCAGGATTTAGCGTGCCACTGGTGGAATCTACCCTGCAACAGCAGACGGACCATTAATCCAAAGACGGGAGTGATCAGAGTGAGTTTGCGGTATGCGGTGTTGGGAGCGGGGCGCCAGGGTACGGCGGCGGCTTACGACATGGCCAAATTTGGAGACGCTGAACTGGTCAAGGTAGGCGACGTCAACCTGGATGCTGCCGAAAAATCAGCAGCGCGAGTGAATCAATTGCTGGGCCGGGAGATCGCCCGGCCGGTAAAGGTGGATGTAACCGACGAAGCCGGCCTGGTGGCGGCGCTGGAAGATGTGGACGCCTTCCTGAGCGCCGTGCCCTACTGGTTTAACCCCGGCATCGCCCGGGCGGCCATTAAGGCCCGGGCCAGCATGTGCGATCTTGGTGGAAATACGGGGCTGGTTTTTGAACAGCTTAAACTGGACCGGGAAGCTGAAGCAGCGGGGATTAGCATGGTCCCCGATTGCGGGCAGGTTCCGGGCATGGGCACCTCCCTGGCCGCCTATGCCATAAGCTTTTTTGATCAACCGGAAGAGATCTATATCTGGGACGGGGGCATCGCCCAGAAGCCGCGCCCGCCCTTTAATTACTACCTTACCTTTAACATAGCCGGCCTGACTAACGAGTATTACGGCACTACCCATTTCCTGCGCGACGGAAAAATTGTCGAAATGCCCCTGTTCACCGAGGAGGAATATGAGCTGGTTGATTTCCCCGAGCCCATCGGCACCCTGGAGGCTTTCGTTACCGCCGGCGGTACTTCCACCGCACCCTGGACCTATGAGGGCAAGCTGAAAACCTACCAGAATAAAACGCTGCGCTACCGGGGCCATTTTCAGCAGTGGAAGACCCTGATCGATATCGGCTTCCTGGAAGAGGAGCCGGTGGAGCTGGGCGGCGGAGTAAAGGTATCGCCGCGCCATGTTCTGCATACTCTTTTTGAGCCGAAACTGGCTCCTCAACCCGGCGATAAAGATCTGGTCATCATACGCATTAGAGGCACCGGGATAAAGGACGGCCGCAAAGCCGAGGTGGTGCTGGACGTGATCGATTACTTCGATGAAGCCACCGGGTTTACGGCCATGGAGCGGACCACGGGATGGCATGCTTCGATAGTAGCTATCCTGATGGCGAAAGGGATAACCCCCCGGGGAGCAAAACCTGTAGAGATCGCCGTCCCCGGCCCCCTCTTTGCCGGGGAAATGGAAAAAAGAGGTCTGCCCCTGGAAGAACGTTTTAGCTATCTTTAAAGATTAAGATCTGGTAGGCGTGAAGGAACCCTATGAGTAAAATGTTAGCGGGGGGAGAGGATCGAAAAAACCTGCTTTAAGCAGGAAAAGAGAGACCTCGTTCCAGAAGGTATAGGTTTGAGAAACAACACCCAGGAAA
>JAKPEE010000109.1 GCA_029552125.1 Bacillota bacterium
GTTTTTAGCGTACCTATGAGGAATTGAAACCGGGCAGCCTGGCACCGGCGGCAGACTGGTGCTATCAACCGTCAGCGATGCACCCAAGCGCGAGTGGCCCTATATATCCTCTGATGTGTCCAATATAATAGCGGAGATGGAGGAGGAGGGCTGGGAGTGCGTCGTAACCAAGGACGGCTACGGCGCGCCGCGCATACATTGTATACACATTGAGACGCAGGCAGTTATTACTGCCGCCACTCAAGAGAGCGATGTTAAGTTTGCCAACGCCGAGCGCGGGTTTATCCGCTTTGGGGATTTGCCCGCAAACGGCAGGTCGATTAATCACCGGGACAAAACCCCGGAAGCGGGGGTCTCGGTTTTTGAGGCCGAATTTGTCGGTACGGACTACCGGGTGCTGGTTGATTCGGTTTTAGAAGTGTCTTACCTTCTGGTTAGGGATCGCCCAGCTTACCGGGTATATGGGGATGTCGTCGGCATTGGCGCAGACGGCGAGCCGCTACTAAGGGTTACAAAAACCGTGAGGTTGTGAGGAATTCCTCCCAGAGGAGGTGAAAAAAAGCGCCGTGAGGTGGCGCTAGAGAAGGAGGAAGATAAGAATGGGAAAACCCAAAATGACCGAATTTGAGGCAGAAACAAGAGCTGAATATCTAGCGTATTTTTATATAATTGGAAAGCTGTCTGCAGATGCTATGTATCACACAGACAAGAAAAAAAATGGAGTATGCAAGACAGCTACTAGAAATAGCAGAGCAACGGAAAGAAAAAGAAATGGAAAGACTACGTTTAGAATACAACATTGAAAAATAAAAGGAGGGATCTGATTGGCTAAAATACCGCATAAATTACCGCAGGTGCAGTTGAATACCAGGGTCAGTCCACAAACCTGGACTGCATTGGATGAATACTCAGAGCAAACAGGGGAGAGCAAGGCGAGCATAGTGGATGCCGCTCTCCGGGAATACCTAGAGAAGCGGAGCTCATTGACAAGAAGCAAGCCAGCCGGGACGAGCTCCTGAGTTTGCTAGCATAGTTTCTCCCCTGCTTTCCGTCCTTTCTCACGAGAGGACGGACGGGAGCGGAGAAGCTCCAGAAAAAATGAGGGGGTTTTAAAATGCTGATGAAGGACAAGACTTTTGGCGATACCTTTTGGGTAACAAAGGAGGGCACCTCTTGTGCCCTGCATTATGAGGATGTCAAGCGGTTAGCGTTAGGCGCATCTTGGGAGGGAGAGTTGGAGGAACAATCACAGGAGTTTATGGAGCGTTTACTGCCGCTGACAGAAGAGCAGATTGACGATCTGCTTGTTAGGCAAAATGCTACTGACTTTGAACGTATCCTTGCACAGTTTATTCACTGTGTCCGGCAGCAGGTAGAGCCATGCTGCTACGGACGGGCTACAAATACAAGTGTTGTCGGGTTTATTGACCAGGATGGAGCAATTAAAGTCGATATCTACACTAACGAGAATGCGGGTAAGGCTGTTTTTAAGGCGAGTTATGATCAGAATGTTTTCGATCCAGAAAATCCTCACTGGGAGATATACAAAAAAATTGGTGACGGCGGTTATTATGATGAGGGATCATGGGAATATAAAGGTACTGTTGATGACACGGAAACAGCGGAATTTTACGAGGCTGAAGGTGGGGAATTTGACCGTACTGATGAGGAAAGGCCCTGTAACTGTGGTAGCGGGGTACCCTGGCAATTCTGCCAGGCAAACAGCCCCTACTGCGGTTGATGGTTGAGGGGAGTGGCCGTTTTAGGCTTCTCCCCTGCTTTCCGTCCTTTCTCACGAGAGGACGGACGGGAGCGGAGAAGCTCCGAAAATACCCTACCGCGCCGGGGGAAAGGGCGCGGAGAAAGGAGAAAAAGTGGAGAAAATTGTTTTTTGGAACATCGGGGTTGAGGGGCCCATTACTCCTGCGGACCCCCTGCCGGAAATGCCGGACATTCCGCGGGGAGCGGTCCTCGTCGTCGGGGGCCGTGGGCCGATATGGAGATACGGCATGGCCTTCCATGCCGTGCACGGATCACCAGCTGCCGCCGTCGCGGTCTTTGACCCCCGGCTGGGGGCTGTTATTGTGGCTTCCCACTCTCCTGAATACCAGGAGGGGGAAGTTCTGGGTGAGGTGGAGTGGCCGTTTTAGGCCACTCCCCTGCTCCTGCCCCCTCACTGAGGGGGCAGCGATGCCCTGAAAAACAAATTGGTATAAGCCGCTAGGGACAGTCCCGTGAAAGCCGGGACCGGGGAGTAAAGCTCCCCGCTCCGC
>JAKPEE010000110.1 GCA_029552125.1 Bacillota bacterium
CTTCCGGCAGCATGGGGCCGAAGGTGCGCGCCGCCATCAGCTTCGTGGAAAATGGCGGCCGGCGGGCCATTATTACCTCGCTGGACCGGGCCCTGGCCGCACTGGATGGTAAAGAAGGAACCCAGGTAATCCCGGGTTGAATACAGCTTTAAACTACGAAAAGTAGAGCTAAGGAGGCCTTTACTGTGGCCTCCTTTATACTATTCTTTATCTTTTTGCAGGCCGTATTTCTTCAGCTTGCGCACTACGGTAGATTGATTTACTTTTAAAATACGGGCTATTTCATAGGTGCTGCGGCATTCTTGCAAAGCCTGGCTGAATAAACTTTTCTCCAGATTTTCCTTGGCCTGTTCCAGGGGCTGCAGCGGCAAAGATAACAAACAGTCTTCCGTTGCACCTGTTTTAGTTTTTGTTTGCGCAATATAATCCGGCAGGTGGCGCACTTCGATGGCATCAGTTTCAGCGACTACAACCAGGCGCTCGATTAAATTTTCAAGCTCGCGCACATTTCCGGGCCACTGATAACGGCAAAGATGTTCATATACCGCTTCATCAAAATACTTTTCCAGATGATATTTCCGGTTAAATTTTTCTAAAAAATAATCGGCCAGCGGTTTAATGTCTTCCACTCTCTCCCGCAAAGGCGGCACTTCCAGGGGAAATACATTTAAGCGGAAATAAAGGTCTTCACGGAATTTTCCCTGGCGAACCAGCTCGGCCACATCGCGATTAGAAGCGGTAATAATGCGCAGGTCCAGGTGTATTTCTTTAATATCTCCGATACGGTTAATAATTCCTTCCTGAATGACCTGGAGCAGCTTTACCTGATGATTTAAAGGAAGCTCGGTTATCTCGTCCAGAAAAAGAGTGCCTTTGTTAGCCAGCTCCATTTTTCCGAGCTTGCCCTGGCTGCGCGCTCCGGTAAAGGCACCTTTAACATAACCAAAGAGCTCGCTTTCAAGCAAATTCTCGGGAATGGAGCCGCAATTAACCGTAACAAAGGGATTATTCCTGCGCGGGCTGCAATCATGGATATAACGGGCAATGACCCCTTTCCCCACTCCGGTTTCTCCCGTGATCATGATCGTCGAATCCACCTGGGCAATTTTTTGGGCGGTAGAGACCAGGGCGGCCATGCGCGGGCTGGAGACAAGTAGTTTGTGATTGCCTTCATAGCCCTGGTTCAAGTCGATTAACTTTTGATAATATAAATCCTTTAACCGCTCCGCTTCTTCCAGTTGCTGTTTAAGCTTGTTCAGCCTGGTAATGTCCCTGACATTTACTACTACCCGAAAAATGCTGCCGTCTTCGTTGAAAACAGGTACACCCGAAGCGAGAAGTTTCCGGCCGTCCTTCTGCGACTGAATGATCGTCTGCGGGCTTTTGTGCTGCAGGACCATTCTGGTGACGGAGGGGTAAAAAACCCTTTTCTCTTCAAGAACAGTGACGCTTTTGCCTAATACTTCTTCCATGGTTAAACCATAATCGCGGTAAAAGTAACGGTTGGCCCGCAAGGCAATGCCGTTTCCGTCAGTGACAAAAATCCAATCCGGGGAAAAGTTTATAATGGCATCTACTTCTCTTTCCAGAGCTGTGTATTTCTGGCCCAAATAGCGCATCAGAGAAGCGTTGCTAATGGCGCCAATAACAAGGCCCTCGCTGTTTGCAAGCAAACGCGGCTCTTTTTCTTTAATCGCTGCCAGCATTTCGGGCAGAGTCATTGTCGTGGTTACCGGTGGGGCATCAGGCTCCGCCAGATCGGCGGCCTTAAGTTCATCCAGCCTGCTTCCGGACAAGGCTTTCAATGCCGAGCGGCGAGTGATTAATCCGGAGATCTCTTTACCAGTTATTAACAACAACAGCTCGACATTATCTTGATTCAATTTGTTCAGCGCCTTTACGGCGCTGTCTGACCGCCTTATCCGGCCAACCCTGACTTCCCGCGCCTGTTCAAATTTAACCATGATTACCCTCTCTTAGAACATAATCATAATCAATACTTTCTACCCGCATTTAATAATTCCTGTATCTTTTTTATCCCGCTCTTGCAGCAATACAGGTATATATGGGGAACGGTTGCAGCCTGTCCGGCCCTCCCGGCCCGCTTATTGTGCTATTCATTTTGTGGCTTACCCTTTTAGTGCGAGGCGGCTGGGCAGAGCGTTCCCGGTACAGCTTTCATCCTGGTTGCGGCCGGGATCGCCGGCACGGTCCACCGGTTTGCGGGCCGCGCGGCCAGATTTAACTTAGGCTTCGTCCTGGGTATGCACCAGCCGGGTGATGCACCAGCCGGCTTTGCAGAAACAAAAGCGGTAAGCCCGGGGGATTGGGGGCAGAGCTCCCAACAGACTGGCTACTGTAACATAATTAGTCCAAATGGAAAAATAGATGCATTTAAGATGGGCAGTTTATGATCATTTATTAACGTGACGCGTTCAAGCCAATTAAAAGGTGGCGGGCCCTGGCTCCCGCCACCTGTAGGCCGGCTTCTAGACGGCAACCTGATCCTGTGGCCTTGGGGCGGCAACGGGCAGGTTGCGGCGCGGGTGAATCGTTCCCGGCTTGCATGCGGCCACACATTCACCGCAATCGTCACATTTTTCCAGGTCGATCACGGCAAGATTATCCTGCATGGTAATAGCTTCCTGTGGGCAAGCCTTGACACAGGCTTTACAGGCCATGCAGCCAACTTCGCAGGCCAGGGTAACGCTTTTACCCCGATCATGGCTTGCACAAAGCACCAGGTGTCCTGCTGTGCCTTTTGGTAATATTTGAATAATATTTCTCGGGCAGGCTTTGGCACAGAGGCCGCAACCGTTGCATTTTTCCTTGTCAACTACCGGCAGACCGCCCGGTCCGATCGTGATGGCTTCGAAAGGACAGGCCCTGACGCAATTGCCAAGACCGAGGCAGCCGTAAGTGCAAGCCTTGAAGCCATTGGCATATTTCATGGCCACGGCGCAATCCTGGATGCCGTCATAGACAAAGAGGTCTTTGGCCATTCTATTATCGCCGATACAGAACACCGTGGCCACCAGCGGCACAGTTTCAATGGCTTCCTGGCCCAGCAGGGCGGCAATTTCTTTAGCTGTTTCACTGCCACCGGGGATACAACCGTCTATTTTAGCCTCTCCCCCCACAACAGCTTCGGCAAAATTAGTGCACCCGGCGTAACCGCAGGCTCCACAGTTGGCTCCCGGGAGCACCTCCCGCACCGCTTCTACCCGGGGGTCGCTCTGCACGGCAAAGAAGCGGGCTACCAGCGCCAGCAGAACTCCAAAAAGAATTCCTATTCCGCCCAGAGCCGCAACAGCATACAATACTTGCACGGTCTATCACCTCGTTACTTGGTTTGTTCAGTTGCTCCAGTACCCGTTAGCTACAGGGTCAGCATGCCCTTGAATCCCATAAACGCCAGCGATAGAATACCGGCGGTAATCAGGGTTATAGCGGTACCCTGCAGCGCCTTGGGAACCTTGGCCAGCTCCAGGCGTTCGCGGATCCCGGCCATAATAATCAGGGCCATGGAGAAACCCAGGGCGGCGGCAATTCCGAAAACAACCGCCTCCACCAGGGTAAATTCATTCTGTACCGCCAGCAGGGCAACCGCCAGGACAGCACAGTTGGTGGTGATCAGCGGCAGGAAAATGCCCAGACCCTGGTAAAGCGTGGGGCTGATCTTGCGTAAAACGGTCTCCACCAGTTGAACCAGGCCGGCGATGACCAGGATAAAGGTCACGATTTGCAAATAAATGAGCCCCAGCGGAACGAGCACGTAGGTATAAGCCAGCCAGGTAACCAGGGTGGCCAGGGTCATGACAAAGACTACGGCCATGCTCATACCCACAGCGGTTTCCATTTTCCGGGAGACTCCGAGGAAGGGGCAGATCCCGAAAAAGCGCTGCAGCACAAAGTTTTCTACAAATATATAGATAAAAATAATAGAAATCAGCTTTTCCATAACGACCCTCCTGAATGGGTTGGTTTAGGCGCCCAGCTAGTCAATCTTCAGCTTTTTGAAAATAACATTTGTCAAGCCCAGCAGCAGCCCCAGGGCAATAAACGCTCCGGCGGGCTGAGAAAACACGGCCATAGGCTCAAATGATTCCCCGAAAACATGCACTGCGTATGCCGTGTCAGCCAGAAAGGTACCGCTGCCGATTACTTCCCGCAGAGCGGAGAGAATGAACAGGCTCACGGTAAAGCCCAGGCCGATACCGATACCGTCAAAAAGAGAACGGAGCACCGGTTTTTTCCCGGCAAAAGCCTCCGCCCGCCCCAGGATGATACAGTTAACCACGATCAGGGGAATAAACACGCCCAGGGCCGCGTAAAGTTTAGGCTGGAAAGCCTTAAGCAGCATCTCCACCACGGTAACAAAAGTGGCGATAATTACGATATAACAAGGAATGCGCACCTGGTCGGGAATATAGCGGCGCAAAGCAGAAATAACCACGTTGGAGCAGATCAGCACCACAGCCGTCGAAAGCCCCATGCCCAGGCCGTTAATAAGATAGACTGTAACCGCCAGGGTGGGGCACATCCCCAGCACCAGGCGGAAAGTGGGGTTGTCCCGGACAATACCCCGGGATATATCCTGCAGGTAAATATTCATATTACTCATCGTCTTCACTCTCTTCACCTCCACCCTGTTCTAACGCCTTGGTTAGGGCATCTTTTACACAGTTGACAATGCCGGTGGCGCTGAAAGTGGCCCCGGTAGCCGTGTCTACATCCAGGCTCTGCGTCTCAATGATCCGGTCGGCGATCAGCGGATAAGAGAGGACAAAATAAGTGGGCGTTTCATCCTGCTCCACCACTTCGATTTTGACAATGCGGCCGGCTTCAACCGTTACTTCTACCGCCATCGGCTTCAGTCCCGTCCCTTCACCGCGATAGGTGCCGTCGGGAACCTGGGTAATATCGATGACCTCTTCCTCGTAATCAAGGAAGGCCTTGGCTATAGCTTCGGTCATGCCCCGGATGGCGCCGATAATCGCGCTGGTGCTGACGGTAGCGCCGCTGACGGTATCCACAGTGTCCAGTTCTTCCAGGGTTTTGCCGACAAAGCGATCGTGAAATTCGGGTTTGGTAATAATATCCCCAAGCCCCGGGGTTTCACTGTGACTGACGATGTTATAGCCCACAATGGCTGCCGACTGGTCTACCGCCAGAGTATAGACTACCGGTCCGCCGTATCCGGAGTACTCAAGGTTTTTTCCGATCACGCCGATGAGGTTGCCCGAATCGTCATAAACCAGGTCAAACAGATTTCCTTCCAGCTCTTTCTCTTCAAAATCGGCTACATCGGGAAAATATAGACGCACCGATTCCAGGTAATCCTGCAACTGGCGCTCCGCGATAATGGGCTCAGTCCAACTGTTCACCACCGCTAAAATGACTGCGGAAAAAATGCTTACTGCGGCCAGGGTTAAGGTAAGGCGCAAAATATTACGCACTTTTTTTCACCTCCCCGAATTTCCTGGGAATAGTAAAGTTATCGATAATCGGGGTAAGGGCATTCATGATTAAAATGGCAAAAGTAACCCCTTCCGGGAAAGAGCCGTAAAGGCGAATGAGCATGGTAATAACGCCGCAACCGATGCCAAAAATGAGCTTGCCCAGGTTTGTTACCGGAGAGGTAACCATATCGGTGGCCATAAACAGGGCGCCTAACAGGACCCCGCCGGCCAGGACGTGAAAGAGACCGGTTAAAAGATGGTTCCCGTAAAACCCACCGCCCAAAGCGGCGCCCATAACAAAAACGGTGCCAATATAGCCCCCCGGAATACGCCAGTCGATATGTCCTTTAATGAACAGCCAGCCGGCGCCGACAAGCAAAGCAAGGGCGGAAGTTTCGCCCAGCGCGCCGGCCACGTTGCCGAATAAAAGCTGGCTTAAGGACGTATTGAGCGCCTGTTCCTGGCCGGCCAGCGGCGTAGCCGTAGTTACGGCGGAAATATCGTAGAAAAAGTCCGAGAAGATCACGAAAGGTTTGGGCACAGGCCAGATCTGCCCGGCCATATGGCCGCCCCAGGAGACAACCAGGATAGCCCGTCCCACCAGGGCCGGGTTGAAGATATTGTTGCCGATACCGCCGAAAACTTGCTTGCCGATGATAATGGCACAGAAAGAACCAACCACTACCAGCCACCAGGGCGGTGCCGGCGGCAGGGTCATGGCCAGAAGCAGGCCGGTTACCGCAGCGCTGCCGTCACCAAATATATCCAGCTTGCGCATCCAGATAGCCTCGGCAAGCATGGCCGAAATCACGGCAATGACCATGGTCAACAGTGCCTGATAGCCGAACAATAGCACCGCTATCAGGGCTACCGGGAAGAGGGCGGCCAGGACATCGATCATCACACTCTGCACCGATTCGATGGTGCGAATATGCGGAGAAGAAGAAATAACCAGTTTGCCGTTCATTTTATCACTCCCATCACTAGGGCGCTATTTTTGCTGTTGCCTGCGTCTTTCCAGAATGTCGGCTTTCGCCAAACGGATCCATTGCGTCAGCGGAATGCGCGAGGGGCAAATAAAAGAACAACAGCCGCATTCGATACAATCGGCGGCATGAAGCTTTTCTGCCCTCTGGATAAGCTCATGCTCAGCTGCCTGGGCAATGAAAGTCGGCACCAGGTTTACCGGGCAGGCGCCGACACACTTGGCGCACTTAATACAGGTGCTCGGTTCGGAAAGGTCCACGTTTTCTTCGGTCAGGGCCAGAATACCGGAGGTCCCTTTAATTACTGGAATGTCGGCACTGGTTTGAGCCAGGCCCATCATGGGGCCGCCGATAATTAATTTGCGGGTTGTCTCTTTAAGCCCGCCACACGCTTTGAGCACTTCACTGACCAGGGTGCCGATGCGCACCATCAGGTTGGCCGGGCGGGCCACGCCTTCACCGGTTACAGTGACCACTCGCTCTACTAAAGGTTTGCCTTTGTGCAGGGCTTCGCACATGGCGACGGCCGTACCAACATTATGGTTCACTACCCCCACATCCATGGGCAGACCGCCGGAGGGAACTTTACGCCTGGTCGTCGCATAGATGAGCATCTTTTCTGCGCCTTGGGGGTACTTGGTCGGCAAGGCGACTACGCTGATATTTGCCTCTCCTTCCACTGCCTGGCGCATTACCCGCAGGGCATCGGGCTTGTTATTTTCAATACCGATGATACCTACGCTGGCACCCAGCGCTTTTAACATTATTTTGAGGCCGAAGACCAGCTCATTTGGTTTTTCCAGCATTAAGCGGTGATCGGCAGTGAGATAAGGCTCGCACTCGGCGCCGTTGATAATTACGGTATCAATAGGTTTTTCGGGAGGCGGTGCCAGTTTGACATGAGCCGGGAAAGTAGCCCCGCCCATACCCACCAGGCCCGCTTCACGAATGATAGCCTTAATTTCTTCAGGACTTAAAGACTCCAGGCTACCGTGCGGTTTAATATCTTCATGCCAGGTATCCTGCCCGTCGGATTCAATGGTGATCGCTTCTACTTTCCGCCCCAGCGGATGGTTATAAGGGCCTATGGCCACCACAGTGCCGGAGACGCTGGCATGTACGGGCGCGGATACAAAGCCCTTGCTTTCGCCGATCTTCTGTCCTAATTTAACCGTATCGCCCACCTGCACCAGAGCTTCACAGGGAGCACCGATATGCTGCTGCAGGGGAATAACCACCTTGGCCGGAGCCGGCATGGCAGTTATGGCCAGAGAAGCGGTCAACTCTTTGCGATAGTCCGGATGAACGCCACCCTTGAATGTTGCACCACCCATGCGTTAGTAATCACCCCTTCTGGGAAGAATATAAAGCAGATTCTCTGTCTAGGTTGTGCCATCCATAACTTAAAAAAATTTCGTGATCTAAAACAAAAGTCCTGCCCCAAATGGCGCTTTTTCGGTTGCCCAAAAAAGATCAAAAATTCTCGATTCACATTAAATTGGGATAGTATCTATTTAGCATAGAAAAATTTTATAGCAGATTAAAGCAATAGTCTTACTTGAATTATTGTAACTGATTCCAAGCAGCAAGTCTGCAGGAAATGAGTGTAAACAGGACGGTAATCTGGTATGCGAGGCCGGGGGCGGAAAATAAAGTTACAGGGAAAAAGAAATCAGGGAAAAAGTATTTATTAAACCACCATGCCATCGTCACAGGCACAAACCAGCGGAGTTTACCCGGGTTAAGAAGGGGAAAACAGCCGGGAATAATTACGCAATATAAGATAGTAGACCAGTAATAAATAAAAGAGGCGGGCCTTGGGGCCCGCCTCTTTTATTTAGCTCTTACTCTTCTTCCTCGGCGCCCTCTTCGACAACTTCTTCTTCCACTACCTCTTCTTCAACTACCTCTTCTTCGGCTGGCTCTTCCTCACCAGCTTCTTCTTCGGCGCCTTCGGTGCCCTGCTCTTCGCCTTCTTCCACCGCACCTTCCTCTTCCTCTACACCGTTGACTTCTTCTTCGCCTTCGGTGCCTTCATCGGCCGGCTTGCAGCCTACGGCGAAAGTAAAAACTAGGGCGAAAACTAGCAGCAGGCAAAACCCCCACTTCAATGCTTTTTTCATGAGCGACTCACCCTCCTTTCCTACCTAAACGGCGCCATCTAAATTTATTTCTAATAGCTAGCGGCGCCATCTTTTATTTATAACTTCGCTACCATATGTGCTTTTACCTGCTAATATTCTTAATTAATTGGTTAATTTTCCTAAACAAACCTATTAAATTGTTAATATGTTAGATAAAGATGTTAACAGGGGTCAAATATGGATTAATCAGATTTAAAAAAGCAAGTCCAGTCCAAAGGCGGCGGGTCAAGTAGCTAAAACCGTTTTCCAGTAGGCGCGGGCATCGCTGACAGTATAGAGAGAGCCAGTGACCAGGACCGCGTCGGCAGGTGAAGCCAGGCTCAGAGCCGCCTCCATGGCCCGGCCCAGATCGTATTCCACGTGGACGCGGCCATTAAATGCAGGGATGTTCTTCAGAGCCGCAGCAAGATCTCCAGGGTCGGCGGCCCGGGGCAGTGACGGCCGGGTTAAAACAACTTCAGCAGCAAGGGGTGTAATGGCGCTTAAAATAGCGTGAATATCTTTATCGGCCATAATCCCCAATACTAGAATTAGACGGTTGAATTGAAGATATTCTGGAACTGCTTCGGCCAGTTGCCGCATGGCCGCGGGGTTATGCGCGCCATCCATGACTAGAAGGGGTCCCCGGGAGAGCAGCTCCAGCCGGCCCGGCCAGACAGTTTGCGCCAGTCCCCGGTGCAGTGAATCCGGCGTGAAAGTAAAGCCCTGCGGTTCGAGCAGCTCCAGCGCCGCCAGGGCGGTGGCGGCATTAGCTACCTGGTAGCGGCCGCGCAGGGGAATAAACAAGCCGGTTAAGTTATATTTTAGACCGTAATACGACATATACTGGCCCGAATCAGTAACATTGCGGCGGTAGTAAGTAATTTGATTTTGAGCCTCAACCATACCTTCTTCCCGGGGAAGCACCCGGTAGAGAGGCGCTTTTTCTTGAAAGCATTTGGCCTCGAGTACCGCCAGCACCTCTGTGTCGGTGGTAGCGGTAACCAGGGGTATCCCCGGCTTAACGATACCCGCTTTTTCTGTGGTAATGGCCTGCAGCGTATCACCCAAGACGGAGGCATGCTCTATGCTTACATTGGTAATGACGCTAACCGAAGGGGTAACCACATTGGTAGCGTCCAGGCGCCCGCCCAGCCCCACTTCAAAAACAACCAGGTCAGGCTGGCGGCGGGCGAAGTAGTTTAACGCCAGGGCGGTTACCACTTCAAACTCTGTCATTTGCCCCAGCCGGGGGTTGCTGTCAATTTTAGCCACCAGGGGGCGTATCTCTTCCACCAGTTCCACCAGCTCCGCCGGGGTTATATCCTGGCCGTCCACAGTCATGCGGTTGGTAAAAGAAAGCAGATATGGTGAAGTAAAAAGGGCGGTCCGGTAGCCGGCCGCCTGCAGGATGGAGGCAGCCATGGCCGCAGTGGAGCCTTTGCCGTTAGTGCCGCCAATGTGCAAAAATTTAAGGCGCCGTTGCGGATTGCCCAGGAGTTCCAGGAGGGTGCTGATGCGCTCCAGGCCCGGTTTTATCCCGAACCGGCCGATGCTGTGAATCCAGGCCAGGGCTTCGCGGTACTGTTGCTCCAAAATCATGGTTATCTTAACTCCCGCAGCCTTTCTTCAAGCTTGGCCTGTCTGGCCAGGTTCTCTTCCTCCCGGGCCTGCTCCTTGGCCACTACTTCAGGGGGTGCTTTCTTCATAAAATCGGGGTTATGCAGTTTATTCCGGGCCTGCCGCAGCTCTTTTTGGACCTGGGCCAGTTCTTTTTCCAACCGTGCCACCTCCGCCTCCAGATCGATTACTCCGGCCAGGGGCAGGTATGCTTCCACTTCTTCGCCCACAATGGCCGTAAGGGCTTGTCGCGGCTTGGCCGCTTTGGGGTCGATCTGGACAGGCTCGGCGAAAGCAAGGCGGGTCAACTGGTGGCGTTCCTGCTCCAGGGTTGCCGCGCTCCATCCTGAGGCCCGCAGCAACACCGGCGCTTTACGCCCGGGGGGCAGGTTAACCTGGCTGCGCAAGTTGCGCACGGCGCGGATCACTTCCTGAACCAGGGTCATCTCCTTGTCCGCCTGCGGAAATTGAAGCTGATCAATAAATTGCGGCCATGACGACACTACCAGGGCGGCCTGGCGATCAGGCAGATGCTGCCATATTTCCTCGGAAATAAAAGGCATAAACGGGTGGAGCAGGCGCATGACCCCGTCCAGAACATAGAGCAGTACCCCGCGGGTGCGGCGCTTCTCTTCCCGCGCCTCAGCCCCTCCATCCTGCCGGTAGAGGTAATGCTTGCTGAATTCCACATACCAGTCGCAGTAATCATTCCATAAAAATTCATAAATTTCTCGAACAGCTTCGCCCAGCTCGTATTCTTCCAGCAACCGGGTCGCCCGCCGCACCGTTTCATTGTAGCGGTGCAAAATCCAGCGGTCGGCCCGGTTAAGATCCTCCGGCAGGTGCAGCGGGTCAAGGGGGCGATAATCCGCGGCGCCGTTTTCCGGGCTTAAATTCATAATCACAAAACGAGAGGCGTTCCAGACTTTATTGGCAAAATTGCGCCCCGCCTCCACGTTTTCCTGGCGAAAGCGCTGGTCGTTTCCCGGGGCCTGCCCGGTAACCAGGGTATAGCGCAGGGTGTCGGCGCCATAATTTTCAATAATCTCCAGGGGGTCAATGCCGTTGCCCAGCGATTTGCTCATCTTGCGGCCCAGGGAATCGCGCACCAGGCCGGTGATGTAAACAGTATGAAAAGGCACTTCTTTCATAAATTCCAGGGACATAAACATCATCCGCGCCACCCAGAAAAAGATGATGTCGTAGGCGGTCACCAGCACGCTGGTGGGGAAAAAGCGCTTCAGGTCCGGTGTCTGCTCCGGCCAGCCCATGGTTGAAAATGGCCATAGCGCCGAGCTAAACCAGGTATCAAGGACGTCGGGGTCCTGCTCGAGGGTGCTGCTGCCGCAGGATGGGCAGTGCTGCGGATCTTCATAGTCGACAATCACTTCGCCACAGGAGCAGTACCAGGCGGGGATGCGGTGTCCCCACCAAAGCTGGCGCGAGATGCACCAGTCGCGAATATTCTCCAGCCAGTTGCGATAAATCCGGGCAAAGCGGGCCGGGACAAAAACGGTGTCGCCCCGCTCCACCGCCGCCAGGGCCGGTTCGGCCAGCGGCTTCATCTTTACGAACCACTGGCGCGAGATCAGCGGCTCCACCACGGTGCTACAGCGCTGGCAGTGCCCCAGGTTATGGCTGTACTCCTCGATCTTTTCGATCAGGCCCAGGGCCTGCAAATCTTCCACCACTTTGCGGCGGCAATCATAGCGATCCATGCCGGCATAAGCTCCGGCCGCGTCTGTCATTCGCGCACTTTCATCGATAATGGGGATAACCTCTAAGCCATGGCGCTGGCTGATGGCCAGGTCGTTGGGATCGTGGGCCGGTGTCACTTTCACAGCGCCGCTGCCGAAAGAGGGATCCACATAATCATCGGCCACTATGGGAATTTCCCGGTTCATCAGCGGGAGTATGACTGTGCGCCCCACCAGGTGGCGGTAGCGTTTATCTTCCGGATGTACCGCCACCCCGGTATCGCCAAGCATAGATTCGGGGCGGGTGGTAGCCACGACAATGTAGCCGTCCCCGTCCGCCAGGGGATACCGGATATGGGTCAGGGTGGAAGCATGTTCTTCGTGCTCTACCTCGATGTCGGAAAGGGCGGTATGGCAGCGGGGGCACCAGTTGATCATATAGTCACCCCGGTAAATGAGCCCCTTCCGGTAGAGATCGACAAAAACTTTGCGCACTGTGCGGGAACAGCCTTCGTCCAGAGTAAAGCGCTCGCGGGACCAGTCGCAGGAAACCCCGAGCCGGTAAAGCTGCTCGGTGATGCGGGCGTGATAGGTGTCTTTCCACTGCCACACCCGTTCAAGAAAGGCTTCGCGCCCCAGCTCCCGGCTGTTCACCCCTTCCTCCTCCAGGTGCTTCTCCACCACGTTTTGCGTAGCGATACCCGCATGGTCGCATCCCGGCAGCCAGAGGGTGTCAAAACCTTGCATGCGCCGCCAGCGGATCAACACATCCTGAATGGTATTGTTGAGAGCATGCCCCATGTGCAGGGAACCGGTTACATTGGGAGGGGGAATGACAATGGTAAAGGCCTCCCGCTCGGGACGGTTTCCCGCCCGGAAATATCCCCCCTGAAGCCAGAATTGGTATAGTTTACGCTCAACCTCCGCCGGGTCATAGGCCGGCGCCATTGTTGTTTCGGGCATGTCCTCTCACCTCGTTTAACTGGTGCGATCTACGCAATTATATTATTATTTTCCACCGGTAAAGTCAAATGGAACTGCTATCTCCTGTATTCCCGCAACACGGCCAAGTTTGCGCAAGGTATAACACCCTGCCGCCCCTTTAAGCCTTGCTTGGGTTACCGGATTACTTCCCAATACAGGGCGTTGATGAATTGCTTGATGTTCACGCGGGCGCGGGTGGGAGTGACCTGGCCCTGCTCCAGTTCTTTCATTTTCAAACGCAGTTCATTAAAATCAAAAAATTTGGCACTATAACGCTCGAAGACAGGATTATAAAAATCGTCCAGCCCCAGGGCGGCGATATTATCCATGGCGTGCTTGACGGCGCGGCGCACACGCTGTTCAATGGCGCGAACATCGCTATGCTTCTCTGCCTCGAGATATTTTTGCTGCACCGCCTGGTAAAGCTCTTTCAAATGGCGGTATTCCCCCAGATATTTGTCCACGTCGGGAACATTGCTGAGAAAGAGTATTATCTGAACCAGATCGTGGCTGCCCGGTTCGCCGATCACGCCCATGTCGGCCAGAATTTCCCGGACTCGCTCACCAATTATTTTCTCTTCCTGCTCCGGGAGAGGCAAGGCCGACGCTGAAGGAGCGGGACCAACATTGTTCAGGTAATCAAGGGCGGCGATCGAATCGCGCATTCTGGCGAAAGAGAGCTCCATTTCCAGGCGCTCCAGGACCCGCTTGATTACTGAGATTACTTCGATGCGGTTAACCGGCTTGTTTATATAAAATTCGATCCCCGCGGCATAGGCTTGAGCCACCATCTCTTTTTTTTCCACCTGGGAAATCATTACTATTTTACCGGGAAAGTGGGACGCTCTTAACTGTTCCACGATCTCAATGCCATCTTTGCCCGGCATGAGCAGGTCGATCAGGACTACGTCAGGCTGCCGGCCGATAATCGTACCGGCCACATCACCGGAACCGTCGGACAGTTCACCCACTACTTCGCCCAATCCTTCGTCCTCGATGATCTGGGCCAGGATACGGCGGCAGGCCAGGTCATCGTCAATAACAAAAAAGGTATATCTCATTTTACTTCCCCCGTAAGCCTTTTTAACGGCAGTAAAATAATAAAAATTTTTTCAAAGGGACGTTCCCGGAAGCAGACCCGGCCGCGGTAACTTTCCACCAGTCCCTTCACATAAGAGAGGCCGATCCCGGTGGAGGGGACGCCTTCGGCGTTAAACTTGGTCGTGAAGCCCGGTTCAAAGATCAGGGCACGATCCCTCTCCTTGATCGGCTCACCGTTGTCATGAACACTGATGCGTAAGATAGGCCCTTTACGCGCTACTTGCAGCCGGACATAGCCCTCCTCGACAATAGCTTCAATGGCATTGGAAACCAGGTTGTTTAAAATGGCCAGTAGCGGATAAATCTGCTCAATCTCCATATCCTCCTGGAGCTGCAGGTTAAATTGCACGATTTTGCCCAGGCTCTGGCTGTAGCTGCGGTTGGTTTTAATTACCAGGTCAAGGATTTCTGAAAGATAGAGGCGGTGGCTATCTTTTTTAAGCTCCAGCACCTGCGAGAGGCCGGCCAGAATGCGCACGGTATCCTTCTTCACTTCGTGCACCTCTTCGGCAATTTCCAGGGCGGTACGCACCAGAGCGTGGTCCTGTGGCTTCTGTTCCTTTAACTGTTTGTGCAGGGCATAACTTTTGGCCATTACATTTTCGATATTCTCCGTTGACTTTTGCATATAAAACAGTTCATCGTAAAGATCGGAGGCCACAATCAGCATCTTTTCGTAGCTGACACGCTCCTGCTCGTCCATTACTTTAATCCGCTGAAAGTGGCTGATATTAACCAGGCTGGTAATTAAAAAAACCTGGACCAGCGACATGATTACCAGTATAAAAAGGTTTCCTGGAGTGATTATTTCCCCCAGGGGCACGCGCACAATGGCTTCCACAAAGTTGGCGCTGGTTACGGAAGCGGCCAGAAAAAAAACCAGGCGCCAGGAGATGGCCCGGCCTATTTCTTTAATTCCGGCCAGGCGAAGTAGCACGGCTAAAAATAAGAAGTAGACCGCGCCGGAATAACGATGAGAAAGCATGAAGGCAAAATATTCCTGAGGCAGCCAGGTAAAATAGTAAAAGGGAATTCTTAGAAGTAACGTGACGGCAGCCACCAAAATGGCGGTAGGCCATATGAGCAGATGGTGCAGGCTTAAGACAGCATAAACAAAAACCACCGTTCCGATGGAAAAACGAAAGGGGCCGATATCGGTAACGATAAACAGCTCCGACGCGATTACGGTCACGGTGACAACAAGAATTACTTTTTTATTGAGGGATTTGAGCAGAGAGTCCCCAATCTGACTCCAGCCCCTGCTCATAAAGCCGGTAACCCAGTTCAAAGGCCTGCAGATTGATCTCACCACTTCCCCTGGGCGACCTTTGCAAAATGCTTTCTTTTAAAATATCACGGCTGACCAGGCAGCAAGCGGCGTTGATTAGTGCCAGGGCGACCATATTGGCCACCACCTCACGCCCCAACTTCTCCCGGGCCATCCGGGTAATCGGATAGGCATAGATATTAAAATCTTTGGGATAAGGGCCATGAACAAAAGTAGAATCGACAATAACCAAACCGCCCGGAGCCACCCGGGGCAGATACTTTCTAAAAGCGGCGTCACTCATACAAAGGAGCACCGTAGGGCTGGCAACCTTGGGGTACTCAATGGTATCGACATCGATAATTACGCCGGCCATGCTGGCCCCGCCCCGCGCTTCAGGGCCGTAGGACTGGGTCTGCACCACGTTTTTGTTGTCGTTAACCGCCGCCTCGGCCAGGATAATGGCGGCGAGGATTAGCCCTTGCCCACCACTCCCGGTTAACAGCACCTCTTGTCGGCTACCCAAAAGTATCTCCCTCTTTTCTCCCACTGCCATTTTAGGCCTTTCAGGGCAAAGTGTGACGGCCACCGCCAGTTTTACCGGGTACTGCATGCGGCGGCGCAACGGTTTGCCATTTCAACTGTATGCTATTTTTGCGGGAGCAGCACGCTGCACCCCGGCGATTGCGCCTCCCGCCTTGACTAACCCTGCTAATTACTGTTTTTTTTCGATTCCTGCTCTATTAACTGGTAATACAACTCGCAGAACTCAGGGGCTTCCCTGGTGAAAATGACTCCGGTAATAATCTTCCCGGCTAGTGCTTGCGCATCCATGTTGGAAGCGCGCTCCACGGATACGGCATTTTCTTTCATGGCTTTCAACATTTCAACCGCGCCGCCTTGCTTGTTGCGCCGGCCGTAAGCAACGGGGCACGGCGACAGGGCTTCAATGACGGAAAAGCCCTTGTGCGCCGCTCCCCGGGCAATTAGCTGTTCAAGCTGCCGCGGTTGAGCGGCGATGCCCCGGGCTCCAAAAGTAGCCCCGGCCCCACGGGCCAGTTCCAGCAGCTCAAAGGGTCTCTCCAGGGTCCCCAGGGGCGCTGTCGTAGCTTTTTTGCCTAAAGGGGTCAGGGGAGAATGCTGCCCTCCGGTCATACCATAAATATAGTTATTAATTATTACGGCATTTAAATCAATATTCCTTCTTGCCGCATGGATAAAGTGGTTGCCGCCAATGGCGCTGCAGTCGCCGTCTCCCATGATCACAAAAATTTTCAACTGGGGGCGGGCCATTTTTAACCCTGTGGCAAAAGCCAGCGCCCGTCCGTGGGTTGTATGCAACGTATTAAAGTTTAGGTATCCGGCCGCACGGGAAGAGCAGCCAATTCCAGATACGATGACCACATCGCGCTGGTCGTAGCCGGCCCGAACAATGGCCCGTACCAGCGCTGCGGTAACAATACCGTTGCCGCATCCGGGGCACCAGATATGCGGTAGTTTCTTGGTGCGCAAAAAATCAAGATTTAGCTGTTCTATGGGAGCCACCTCCTCAGTTGCTCCATGATTTGATCCGGAGTTATCATTTCTCCGTCATAACGATTAAGGGGGACCACTTCCGCCTGGCCCCGGACGCTGCGCTCTACTTCACCCACCAGTTGGCCCCGGTTCATTTCCGGTACCAGGATAATATCTGCCTGGCGGGCCAGTGCTTCCACTTCCTTATCCGGGAAAGGCCAGATCGTCTGCAGGCTTAAAAGGCCTACCGGCCAGCGGTTCTGCCAGTATGCCTTTTTCACCGCGGCCCGGGCCGAACGCACGGTGCAGCCGTAGGTGACTATTCCTACCCGGGGTTCCTTGTGGCCGATATAGTTGGTAAAGGTTATTTCATGGCGGTATTGCTCCAGCTTATTGTGAAGTCGATCCAAAACGCGGGATACGACAGCCGGTTCACCCGTGGGGAAGCCGAATTCGTCATGATAAAGGCCGGTAACATGGTAAAAGTGCCCCGAGCCGAAGGGGACCAGGGGGGTCAGCCCCTTGTCATCATAAGGCTTCCAGTCAGGGGGTACCTGATCGCTGATTTTTTCCACCATCAGCTTTCCCATCTCGGGAATGAGCACCTTTTCGCGCATGTGCCCCACTACTTCATCCAGAAGGAGCACCACCGGCTGGCGCAGCTTCTGGCTCAGGTTCACCGCCGCGATGGTCAGATAAAAAGTTTCATATACTGAAGCGGGGCTAAAGACGATAATGGGGTGGTCGCCATGCGTGCCCCAGCGCGCCTGCATGACATCACCCTGGGACGGAGCCGTGGGCACCCCGGTGCTGGGTCCCATGCGCTGGACGTTCACCACGACGCAGGGGATCTCCGCCATGATCGCATAGCCTAAGTTTTCCTGCTTTAAAGAAAAACCGGGCCCGCTGGTGGCGGTCAAAGCCCGTTTCCCACCGATGGAAGCCCCGATCACCGCCGCCATGCTGGCGATTTCATCTTCCATCTGAATGAATACTCCGCCGAGGCGGGGCAGTTTTTCCGCCATATACTCGGCAATTTCAGTCGAGGGGGTAATGGGATAGCCGGCGTAGAAGCGCACACCGGCGGTGATGGCCCCTTCCGCGCAAGCTTCATTTCCTTGCATGAGAACCGGTTTTACATCAGGCATTACCGGACACCTTCCGCCTGTAGCACCAGGGCAAAATCTGGTCAGAACATTTCACAAGTCCCGCAGCCGCTGCACTTGGGAGCATCCAGCTCCGCTTTTCCCCGGGGACTCATGCTTAAAGCACCTTTTGGGCAGAAAGCTGCGCAAATACCACACCCTTTGCACCATTCCAGTTTGATGTGAACCTTTTTTTTCTGAATCGTTCGTTGAGCTGAAGCCACCAGGGTCCACCTCCGGTTTTAAACTCCAAATTGAATTGTAAATGCCAGCCGACTGAAAATGACAGAAAGACACGCAAATTAAACTAAAATAAAAATAAAAAGTACTATTATCTAAATTTTAGATTGAATCCCGGTAAAAAAACAAACCCAAATGGAACCAGTAAAACTCGCCTTTCACTGGGATTGCGGGCAGGCTCGTTAAAAAGACGATATGAGAGGCTGGATCTTGAAAACCCAGCCTCCCACAGCGCTTATTCTAACTTCTCACTTCTTAATTCGAAAGCTATTTTCCTACAGCCATCCCCGGAAATGCATCGCTTCCGCCAGCCTTTGGATGGCAAACATATAAGCGCCGGTGCGCATATCCAGGCCTCCGCCTCCGCAGCAGTTGTCTTCGGTGAAGCAGTAAACCAGGCGGAATGCTTCGACCATCTTGTCTTCCAGGCGCTTGTTCACTGTAGCCAGATCCCAGCGGAAACCGTAATTATTCTGAACCCATTCGAAGTAAGACACGGTAACTCCGCCGCTGTTGGCCAAAATATCAGGGACCACCAGGACGCCCTTTTCTTTAAGGATGCGATCAGCGTCCGGAGTGGTAGGTCCGTTGGCACCTTCCACCACGATTTTAGCTTTTATATTCGGGGCGTTGTCACAGGTAATTTGATTTTCAATGGCTGCAGGGATTAGAATATCGCAATCCAGGCTGAAAAGATCCTGGTTGGTGATGACCTCCCCGCCGGCAAAACCTTTAACAAAGCCGGTTTTCTGGACGTGCTCCATCAGCGCGGCAACATCGAGCCCTTTCGGGTTATACACGCCGCCGCTGATATCGCTGATGGCGACAACATTGCATCCTTCTTCCGCGAAGAGCAGGGCCGCGCTGCCGCCCACGTTGCCGGAGCCTTGAATGGCAATACGCGCCTGGTTAAAGGGCAAATTGATCGCCCTGGCCGCCTCCCTGGCCACGTAGAAGCAGCCCCGCCCGGTTGCCTCTTTGCGGCCGACGCAACCGCCGACGGCCAGGGGTTTACCGGTAACCACCCCAAAGGAAGGCGCCTGTTTAATTTTGCTATACTCATCTGCCATCCAGGCCATTACTTGAGCGTCGGTAAAAACATCAGGTGCGGGGATATCCGTTTCCGGTCCTAATACCGAAGCCAAAGAGCGGATATAAGCACGGCTGAGCCGCTCTTTTTCTTTTACGGACATTTTGAGCGGATCGCAGACCACGGCGCCCTTGGCGCCGCCGAAGGGCACTCCGACCAGGGCACATTTCAAAGTCATCCACATGCCCAGCGCCTTGATGCTATCCGTGGTAACCTCGGGGTGAAAGCGGATTCCGCCCTTGAAGGGTCCCAGAACGTTGTTATGCTGGCAGCGGTAACCGGTGAACACTTCCGTGGTGCCGTTATCCATCTCTACGGGAATGGCCACTTCCACCATACGCATCGGCACACTCAGGTAATTGTAAACCACCGGTGAGAGTTCCAGGCGCTCCACCGCATTCTTAATTAACCTCCGGGTCGCCGTAAACGTATTTTCAACCTCGCATACCTCTTCTTGAACTTTACTCATCCTTGAACAACTCCTCCCTCAACAAGTTCATTATAGATGATAGATGCCCGCAGGCAGCTACAGCCAATCCTAATCTAGCTTCTTTTAACTATTAGGCGGCACGCCTTCTTGATCCCAGCCGCGCAGCAGGTAATATTCGGAAAGTAGCTGCTCCAGCTCCTCCGGCCGGATCAGATTCTTGCCATCGTTGATGGGTTCTGTGAGCATGCGCGGCGGCAGGGTATCATCGGCGCGAGTAAATCCTTCGCGCAGGTTGAACAACCGGGTCAGAGTCTGGATGCGGCCGGCCATCTGGTGTAAATCGGCTGCGCTATAACGCTCGCCGGTGAGCAGATGCAGCACGGTAACCAGCTCTTCCCAGAAAATCAAATCCCGGTAGAAACGGCAAAAGATCAGGCAGTCATAAATATTTAGCCTGTCTTCGTAGTCAATAAAGAGGCTGGCTTTCCGGGCAATCTGCGCCGGGTCGATGGCCCCGCTCATTTCGGGCTTGTAAAAGGTCGTGCGCAGGTGGCAGGCGCCGCGATCGGAGGTGGCATAAGCCAGGCCCATACCCTTGAGCACCCGGGGATCGTAGCCGGCCGGCTCCATCCCTTTAACATGAATGGCAAGATCTTCAAGCTCCAGGGCCTTGGCCGCTTCGCGAATCCCCTTGCTAAACAGCGCACCTTCTCCTTTTTCTTCCACAACAGACTGCAGGAAAACAGCCACAGATTCGGCGTCACCGTAACGGGGCGCCTCTTTGAGGCGGCCTCTCAGTCCCGCCTCGATGGCGAAGGCGGCCAGGTTGCCCGCGGTAATGGTATCGATGCCCCAGCGGTCACAGAGATCGTTGAGATAGACGATCTCTTCCATTTCGGTAATGCAGCAGAGGCCCCCAAAAGAGTAGATCGTTTCATATTCGGGCCCCTCGATGACGAGCCCCTGATGTCTCCCTTTTAAGACCTTAACCTGCTTGCCGCAGGCAAAGAAGCAGCGGTAGCAGGCACGGGATTTAACCTCCATATTTTCCAGCATATAGTCTGCACTGATCTTCTCCCAGCCTTCCAGCGTTCCCTGGGACCAGTAGCGGGTGGGGAAGCAGTTAGCCTTGTTGGTTGCCGTCACCACGGCCGGTGTTCCCCTGGTTCTATAACTTACCGCGCCGGGAGAATCCTTGTTTTCATTGGCAAAGGCGCGGCTCCATGCCGCCAGCCCTGCTTCATCAGCTACGGGCGCGCGCTTGCTACCGCTGAAAACAATACCTTTCAGGTTTTTCGAACCCATTACCGCGCCCAGGCCGGCCCTACCGGCACAGCGCCAGCGGTTGTTACTGATGCAGGCAAAAGCGATTTGCCGCTCCCCGGCAGGGCCGATGACCATGGCTTGTGCATTTTTCAATCCCACCGCCTGAAGCACTGCCTCTTCAGCCTGGTAACAATCCTGTCCCCAGATCCCGGAGGCGTCATAAAAATTCACGCCTTCGGGAGCAATGTGGATAAAGCAAGGCTTGGAGGCTTTGCCGGTAATGACGATGGCGTCGTACCCGGTCCGCTTCATCATCGGGGCCACGTGGCCGCCGCTGTACGATTCGGCATAAGCCCCGGTCAGCGGAGATTTGCTGAAAACGCCGTAGCGGCTGGCCGGGGCGAGGACGGTATCGGTCGCCGGGCCGGTGGTAAAGATGAGCTTGTTCTGGGGAGAAAGGGGATCTATTCCCGGAGGCAGCATCTTTAGCAGCAGGTGGCTGCCCAGCCCTTTCCCGCCCAGGTACTGCTTCAATACAGAATCGTCAATATTTTGTTCGGTAATGTTCGATTCGGTCAGGTCGACCACTAGCAGTTTGCCGAACATTCCGGTCACTATTAGTTCCCCCTTTGCTCTTCCCTCACCGCTTTTTCCAGAATATCAAGGCCTTGCTCCAGATGTTCCTGCGGGGCGGTAACCGGAACCAGGATACGGATCACGTTGCCCAGGACGCCGGCGGATAAAACTATCAGGCCTGCAGCATGGCAGCGGGCGATTATGGCTTTGGCCTTCGCCGCATCCGGTTCTTTGGTGGAGCGATCCTTAACCAGCTCTATGGCCTGCATCGGGCCCAGGCCGCGCACATCGCCGATGCACTCAAATTCTTCCTGGAGTTTAAGCAGGCGATTGTGGATATACTCGCCGGCTTTTTGAGCTACGGCCGCAAAATCTTCTTTTTCCATTAGATCCATGATCGCCAGAGCAGCGGCGCAGGCCACCGGGTTGCCGCCGTAAGTGCCGCCGATTTCACCCGGCCCTGCCGCATCCATAACCTCGGCACGCCCGGTGACTGCGCTTAAAGGCAGGCCGCCGGCGATGGACTTGGCCATGGTCATCAGATCGGGCTCCACCTCGAAATATTCAGCGGCAAAGCGGTAACCGGTACGGTAGAAGCCGGACTGCACTTCATCGATGATTAACAGAATGCCATGGTTGCGGCAGATCTCATGCAGCACCTTGAAGTAATCCTTCGGCGGGACGATAAAGCCTCCCTCACCCTGCACGGGCTCGGCAATGACTGCGGCTACCGACTCGGAGGGGCACTCGTAAGCGAAAAAGTGCTCCAGGTAACGGGCACACTGCAGATCGCAGGAAGGATAGCTTAAGTTAAACCGGCAGCGGTAGCAATAGGGCGAAGGAATCTTATAAACTTCGGGGGCAAAAGGACCGAAGCCGAATTTATACGGCTTGACCTTGGAAGTTAGCGTCATGGTCATCAGGGTGCGCCCGTGGAACGCGCTTTCCAGGGCCACGATACCCGTTTTTTGGGTATAACGCCGGGACAGCTTCACCGCGTTTTCAACAGCTTCGGCGCCGCTGTTAAACAGGGCCGATTTTTTGGGGAAATTTCCTGGAACGATCTGGTTAAGCTTTTCCGCAACCCTGATATAAGGTTCATAACCGACTACCATAAAGCAGGTATGCATGTAACGATCAACCTGCTTTTTAACAGCTTCAACCACTGCCGGGTTGCAATGCCCAAAGTTAACTACTCCGATTCCACCAGCAAAGTCAATTAATACATTTCCATCCACGTCCTCTACCAGGGCTCCCTGGGCTTCGCTGGCGAATACCGGGAGTGAGCATGAGATTCCCCGGGCCACATTTTGTTCACGCAGTTGCATCAACTCCCGGGATTTTGGTCCGGGCAGGCCGGAAGCAGAGATGCCGACAGTATTTTTCACAGATATCTCCTCCTTGATTTTGTGATATCATCGGCTACCTATTAGATAAGCAATAGTTATGCCAATCGCATATAAAAACATGGTTATTTCGATACTTACACAAAAGAAGGCGCTAAACGCCGGTAAATAAACGTTTTAGGCGCCTCCCTGCCCAAAAATTTTTAAAGGTATGGCTATTTTGTTGTCCCTGAGAAGATGAAATAGTGGCCATCAACCGGAGCTTGATGCATTTTTACATCAATTTTTATGCATTTTTTCATCAAAAAATTGAAGGTTATATTTTTTCAGTTTACGGACCACCGTTGACTGATCCACATCAAGAAGACGCGCTATTTCATAAGTGGTCCGGCAGTGCTGCAGAGCCTGGCGCAGTAAATCTTGCTCCACCGCCTCCCGCGCATTTTTTAGCGGCTGCAGGGGTAGGATTGCCTGCCCTTCCGGAGACACGATCTGTTTAGCGGAGAGGATATAATCGGGCAGGTGACGCCGGGCAATATACGCTTCGTCCACGACAATAACCATGCGCTCCACCAGGTTTTCCAGCTCCCTGATATTACCGGGCCAGTGGTAAGCGGTCAGAGCTTTTAAAGCATCAGGAGTAAACTGTTTATCTTTGCGGTACTTGCGATTGAATTTATTCAGAAAGTGGCTCGCCAGCGGCTCAATATCTTCGAGGCGTTTTCGCAGCGGGGGAATTTCCAGGGGAATTACATTAAGCCTGAAGTAAAGATCTTCTCTAAAGCGTCCTTCCGCCACCTCCTGTTCAAGAACACGGTTGGTGGCGGCAATAATACGCAGATCTAATTTTATTTCCCGGGCATCGCCGATACGGCTAATCACTGACTCTTGCAGCACGTGAAGCAGTTTGACCTGGAGGTTTAAAGGCAGTTCGGCAATCTCATCCAGAAACAAAGTGCCTTCGTGAGCCAGTTCCAGTTTACCTACTTTGCCCTCTTTAAGCGCACCGGTAAAAGCCCCTCCCACATAGCCGAAGAGCTCACTTTCCAGAAGGTTTTCCGGAATAGCGCCGCAGTTTACAGTAATAAAGGGCTTATTGCGGCGCGGGCTGTTATCGTGCACATAACGGGCCAGCACACCCTTGCCCACTCCCGATTCTCCGGTTAGCAGGACTGTAGAATCGACCCGGGCAATTTTCCGCGCTGTTTTAATTAAATCCTGCATGATCGGACTGGCGAAAAAAATTTCTCCGGAAAGGGTTGGCCCCTGGTGCAGTTCCAGCAGCTCCTGGTAATAACGATTTTTTAGCAGTTCGGCTTCTTCCAACTGATGCTTAAGGTCGTTCAAGCGGGTAATATCCCTGGTGTTGACCACTACCCTGAAAATGCTGCCGTCAGGGTTAAAGGAAGGTGTCCCGGTAGCCAGAAGCTTACGCCCGTTGCGCTGTGATTGTATGACCGTCTGAGGGCTGCGCTTCTGTAAAACCAGGCGGGTAACCGAAGGGAAGAAAATTTTTTTCCTTTCCAGTTCACTAACTTTTTGGCCCAGCACCTCGGAAACCCGGACGCCGAAGTTTTCTTCAAAAGCCGAATTTGCACGCAGGACCTTGCCTTCACCGTCTGCGATCAGGATTTCATCGGAAGAACAGCTAATCACGGCATCCAGTTCCCGCTCCAGTTCAACGGCCGTAAAAGCTGCTTTTTCCGCCAGCGCAGCCAGCGTCACCACGCCGCAGATACTCCCTGCCGGCCCCGATACGGGAACAGCTCCGTTTGCTTTAATTTGTTTCCAAAATGTCGGCCAGGGCGCTTCCGGGGAGACTGCGGTCACCCGTGCGGCAACCAGGTCCCTGGCTGTAGATGGAGAGGGAACCATTTCTCCTGCCATTGCGTGCAAGGCTGATAGAGTTGTAATGATTCCCACGTCCCGCTGGCCGTCCCGTACTAACAAAACGCCATGCGGCGCGCGGAGCAGAGCCTGCAGGGCATCCATGATTTTCATGGAGCTGTCAATAATGTCGGGTTCTACTATTAATTCGCCTGCTGTTAGCATTGGCCACACCTTTCTTAAGCGCCAATTTATTCGACAAAATGGCGTCTATACCCTTTTTCAAAAAAATAACTCCCCGGATAAAAAACCGGGTAAGCCAATAAAATGCCTCTCTTGTAATAAAAAAAAAATAACTTTGTAATATTACTGTAATGTTCAGCTTTTATAATAAAAGCGAGTTGACCCCCTCTTTTATATATATATCATGGGCGCAGCGCCAACGCTGCGCCACTTTTTTGATTATACCAGCCAGTACACCATGAGGGCATTGAAAAGAAGCGCCGGCAGCAGATTGCCCACTTTAATGGTTTTCAGTTGCAGCAGGTTTAGACCGATGGCCACAATGAGCAGGCCGCCCACTGCAGAAAATTCCACGATGACAGCATCGGTGAGGAAAATGCTCGCCCAGCGGGCCAGCAGGGCAATACTGCCCTGGTAAAGCATTACCGGAAGGGCAGCGAAGGCCACCCCAATACCCATGGTTGATGCAAATACCACTGACGAAATACCATCCAGGGCGGCTTTGGCATAGAGAATCTGGTGCCGCCCCAGCAGGCCGCTTTCCAGGGCCCCGGTAACAGACATGGCCCCCACGGCGTATATGAGCGCCGCATAAACAAAAGCCCTGGCTAACTGCATATTTTTACCGCCGGCCATTTTTTCCAGCCGGCGCCCAATTTTTAGCATTATTTCTTCCAGTTTTAACAGCTCTCCGGTCACCCCGCCGAGGACGAGGCTGATAATCAATATTAAAACCTGCTCGCTTTTAATGGCCATCTGGAAGCCGATGAGCATAACCGCCAGGCCGATCCCCTGCATGGCAATTTCATTCAACCGCTCCGGAATGAGGCGCCCCAAAAAAAGGCCCAAAAGCGCCCCGACCACAATGGCGGCCCCGTTTACCGCGGTACCCTGCAACGTTTCCAACAGTGACAATAAACAACCTCTCCCTTCAAAGCAATCCTAATCCTTATATTTATAAATGTAAACCGGTTTAAATTAAAATTGGTTGACATTAACCCGACAATTATCTATCATTTTATCAAAGTAAAGAGGCCGGTGATAGTATGAATTTGCATAAAGAAAAAATTCTGGAGCAGCTCAAATCCAGCTCGCCCAAATATGTCTCGGGGGAGGCAATAAGCACAAGTTTGGGGCTTTCCCGGGCTGCCGTGTGGAAATATATACAGGAGCTGCGCCGGGAAGATTATATCATCAGCGCCGCACCGCGTAAAGGCTACCGCCTGGAGCAGGAGCCGGACCGCTTAAACGCCGCCAGCTTTGCCGGCCGGGGCATTGTCTACTACCCGGCCGTTCAATCCACCAATCTGGCGGCCCGCTCCATGGCCGAAGATGGAGCGGCGGATGGAACGGTAATCATTGCCGAGGAGCAAACTGAAGGGCGGGGCCGGCGCGGCCGGCAGTGGATTTCCCGCCCCGGAAAAGGCCTGTGGTTTTCGATGATCCTGCGTCCTCAAGAAATTTCCCTGGCGGAGGCTATCCCGGTAACTCTGGCGGCTGCAGCCGCCCTGGGTCAGGGGCTGCGGCGGGAAACCGGCCTCAAGGTAACCCTGAAATGGCCCAACGACCTGCTTTTGGAAGGAAAAAAAATCTGCGGGATCCTGACTGAACTGAAAGGAGAACCGGACCGGGTCGAGTACCTGATCATGGGCGTCGGGTTGAACGTCAACCATGGCGAGGACGACTTTCCCCCGGACCTCCGCTCCCGGGCCGGCTCCCTGGCCCTGGCGGCCGGCCGCGCCTTTGACCGGACCGCGCTGTTCCTGTCGCTGATTGAGCTGCTGCGGGAATCATCTGCTCTCTTTTTCAAACAGGGCTTCTCTTACTTCCGCGACACCTGGATCGGGCTTAACTCCACCCTGGGCCGGGAGGTAACGATTGCCTGGCCCGGCGGATCACTGCGCGGCACAGCGTTGGATCTGGACGAGGCCGGGGCGCTTATGCTGCGGGATGAAACGGGCCGGGTGCACCGGGTTAATTACGGGGAGATTGTCTAGGGTGTGGCCAATAAGCAGTGGTTTTTTGATGTTACGGTTTCAATGAACAAGCGCTATCATTCTTGCTGGAATTCAGAATTCAGAAGCAAGGAGTAAGATAAAAGCCGGAACTCCAATACCCCCTCCCCCCTCGTGGGGGAGGGCCGGGGTGGGGGTGATGGTTTTAGGAATCGCCCTCCAGTGGACGTTTCCCCCTCTCCCTTGCCTTTCCCACCGCGGGAGAGGGAACGGCCGGGTTCCGTCATTTGATTGGTGCCAAAAATATTTTGCTGAGCTTGCCACGCACTTCCATATCATATCAGGAGGGAGGAGACTGGGGAAGGGTTTAAGGCAGTAGCTGCGACCGATAGACTGTAACCAGAGAGTGCAGCGTGCTTCCTTTGGAATAAACTGTAATTCAAGTCAAGAACCGTCCCTATCTTGAACATGAAATCAGTACGACAATTAATCTTAATTGCGTTGTTTACCGCGTTAATCGCGGTGCTGGCCCAAATTGCGGTGCCGCTGCCGTTCAGCCCCGTCCCGGTGACGGGGCAGCTCGTGGCGGTACTCCTGGCGGGAACGCTTTTGGGAGGGAAAGGCGCTTTTCTGGCGGTTCTAGCCTACCTGCTCCTGGGCGCCGCCGGCGCCCCGGTTTTTTCCATGGGCCGGGGCGGTCTGTTTATTCTGCTTGGCCCGACCGGCGGATATTTGTGGGGTTTTCTGCCTGCCGCCTTCGTTTCCGGCAGCTTGCAAAAAGGATCCCCTGGCCTACCGCGTACCGCCGCGGCCATGGCCCTGGGGCTGGGATGTACTTATCTCCCGGGCACCCTCCAGCTCAGCCTCCTCATGGGCTACAGCGCCGGCCAGGCCTTCCTGGCCGGGGTGGTCCCGTTTATCCCGGTGGATCTGATCAAGGTGGCCCTGGCTACTGCCCTGGGGACGCAGATCAAAAGAAGCCTGTTCAAAAGCGGGCTGCTGCAACCGCTTTTCGAGAATGACAACCTTTTAAAGCCGGCCATGAAGCAGGCCCGGACAAAATAAGCGACGGCAACGATTACCATTAGTTACAACAATTGATCAGGATAGAGTTTTGGAGAAGGTAGCTTACATCGCGGGCAACTTGGTTTTGAATTATTTATTGATCTAAATCTTACGCACCTACAAAATTAGCCAGTTTCATCCCCCTAGCTGATTTAAATAAAAAACAGAAGGAAGGCAAAAAACAAGGTTTGCCCGCGGGCGCAGCACGCTGCGCCCATGCCTCCGCTTACTTGCATTTATTCTTGATCTCCAGGCATGCTGAATTCGGAATCTTTTCGCCTGTTTCCCGTATGCTGTCTCCTTTCTCCTTCCTCCAGCATCCCCTTGATCCCTTTCCAGATCAGGTCACAGCCTTTACCGCTGACGGCGGAAAAGGGGAAAAGGGCATCTGTTCCGGCCAGGTCCAGTTCATGCCGCAGTTGTTTGAGGCGGTTTAGCATGGCTCCCCGGGAGAGCTTGTCTGTTTTGGCGGCCACGGTTATGGTCGGAACCTGATGGAAGCGGAGCCAGCGGGCCATCTGCAAATCTTCTGCGCTGGGCTTGTGGCGGCAGTCCACCAGGTGGATACAGCCGCAAAGGGTAGCCCGTCCGCCCAGGTATTCTTCGATCAGGGGCGCCCAACTGCCGCGCGTGTCTTTGGACACTTTAGCATAGCCGTAACCGGGCAGGTCAACAAAGTAAAACGAGTTGTCAATACAGTAAAAAAAAAGGCCCCGCGTTTTTCCCGGAGTAGAACTGGTGCGGGCCAGGTTTTTACGGCCCAACAGTCTATTAATTAAAGAAGACTTACCCACATTGGAGCGGCCGAGAAAAGCAATTTCCGGCAGCCTTTCTGCAGGAAATTCTTTCGGTGAAAAAGCGGCGGCGGCAAGCTCCGCCTCGCGGACACGCACCTGTATGGATCACCTCAATCTGAAAAGCAGTGTATTAAGTATCAAGTGTTCAGTATTTAGTATTAAGGTGCTGCAGGCGCGGCACGCCGCGCCCTTACTCCGTCTTGATCGCTCCCGCCTGCTGTATCCCTGTCCTCTCTGTACACTTCATACTCCCTCCCACCCCTCCCGGCCCTCCTCCGCCGGAGGCGCCAGGGGGAGAGGTACTGCCCGGGCAGCGCAAAACTCCAATTAATGCTGCAGCCGGGATTCCTGCGTGGCGCCGCTCTCTTCCTGCTTGAGCAGCACCGCGGGGACAGGTTCTCCTTCATCCTTTGTTTGCTCCACCTTGGCCAGGGCCAGCTCCAGCACCTCATCCATGTGCTCCACCAGCTTTACTTCAACCTTGCGGCGCACATTTTCCGGGATATCCGACAGGTCGCGGCGGTTCTCCAGGGGCATGATCATGTAGCGGACTCCGGCGCGGTGTGCGGCCAGCATCTTTTCTTTAATACCGCCCACGGGCAGCACCCTGCCGCGCAGGGTAATTTCCCCGGTAAGGGTAACATCGCGGCGCACCGGCGTTTTGGTCAGGGCCGAAGCCAGGGCTGTAGCCATAGTAATGCCGGCGGAGGGTCCATCTTTAGGGATAGCGCCTTCCGGAACGTGGATATGAATATCATAACGCTCATGAAAATTCTCCGGCAGCCTTAGCTCATCCGCCCGGGAGCGAACATAGCTTAAAGCAGCCTGGGCCGATTCCTGCATGACCTCGCCCAGTTTGCCGGTTAAGATGACTTTGCCCTTGCCCTTAAGCAGCGTTACTTCTATGGTCAACAGATCGCCGCCCGCCTCGGTCCAGGCCAGACCCGCGGCCACACCGACCTGGTCTTCTTTCTCTGCGGTGCCATAGCGGTAGCGGGGCACCCCCAGGTACTTGTGCAGGTTTTGCCGGGTAATATGAATCTTTTTCTGGCGGTCTTTGACCACCTCGCGGGCGGTTTTGCGGCAGATGGCGGCAAGGTTGCGCTCCAGGTTGCGTACTCCTGCCTCCCGGGTATATTCGCGGATAATGCGGCGGATCGCCCCTTCGGATATATCGAGATTATCCGTAGTGAGCCCGTGTTCTTTAATTTGTTTGGGTATAAGGTGCCGTTTGGCAATCTCTACCTTCTCTTCTTCGGTGTACCCGGGCAGGTGAATAGTTTCCATCCGGTCCAGCAGCGGCTGGGGAATAGCAAAGGCGTTATTGGCCGTGGTAATAAACATGACCTGGGATAGATCAAAAGGTACTTCAATATAATGGTCACTGAAGGCGTTGTTTTGTTCAGGGTCGAGCACCTCCAGTAAAGCAGAAGAGGGATCGCCGCGAAAATCGGTGGACATCTTGTCGATTTCATCCATGAGAAAGACCGGGTTTTTCGATTTGGCCTGGCGCATGCCCTGGATGATCCGGCCGGGCAGGGCGCCGACATAAGTACGGCGATGGCCGCGGATTTCGGCTTCATCGCGTACGCCACCCAGGGAGATGCGCACAAAGTTGCGTTCCAGGGCGCGGGCCACGGAGCGGGCCAGGGAAGTCTTGCCCACACCAGGGGGACCGATAAGGCGGTACCGTCAATAATTTTTCGCAAATTCATTTACCCGCCTGGTAGGCATCAGTTAAC
>JAKPEE010000010.1 GCA_029552125.1 Bacillota bacterium
GGATAAGCCTTAGGCCTGTGGCTTTGCGTCCCCGCTTTTCAGCGGGTTTGCCCTGAAACGGTATCTTTTCACATACATTATATGTTCAACTTCTCGCCCAGTCAAGGAGTTTTTTTCTTTTCTTATTATAACATGGAAGAAAGCCCCAAATTTTTGCACTAAATATCGATTTTAGGAAGGCAGGGAAAAGCGCAACGCCGTCCCTTCAGGTGGGCCGGTGATATTGCCCGACACATTCAATGGCTTAACCGATGACTCCAAGGTAAAAACGTGTCCCCTGCTTTCTCCCGTAAGGGTGAAGAGAAGAATGCTCCCTTTGTCGGAAAAGATTAATGCTGAAACCAGGGGGTCGGAAAGGGGCCGGGCTCCCGCGCTGTCCAGGAGGATCACCATCCGCTTGGCGGCGTCAAAGTATATGTAGCTGTATTCCTCGGTGGAAGCCGAAGCGGGATCCCAGCCGCTGGGCAGCAGCTCTACCTCCCGGGCAAATCTTAGCTCGCGAATTATTCTCTCTGCAACCAGGCGCAGCGACTCGTGCAGCTCTACCTGTGTAGAGCCCCGATAATAGAGCCTCTGCCCGGGGAGAGAAAAAAAATAAATCCCAGCGAAGACAATGGCAATGAGGGCTAAGGCAATGAGGACCTCGGCGAGAGTGAAACCCCTTTCATCGCGCGGCATCAATTCGCCACCTCCCCGGGAACAAAGTATGTGTAAACCAGCTCGCCGCCAGGCTGCCCTGGATAGGTCCTCTTTACCGTGACCAGGGTCCCGCTGACCATCTGCCCGAATACTTCAATTTGATGCGGCACCCTGGATATTTCGCTCTCTTCATGATTGGAATAATAACTGGGATTCATAATGGCCGCTTCCATCTCCTCCTGGGCCAGGTGCAGGCTTACGCTGCGCTTCTCCGCATCATCCATGATGCGGTAACTTTGCAGGAGCAAGCCGCTAATTGCCAGCACGGCCATAAGAAGAATGACTGCCGCCACCAGCACCTCTACCAGGATGTAGCCATTTTCCTGCTTTAAAAGTCCCATGCTTAATCTCTCCAAAGTTACTTGGACCATACTTTTCGATAATAAACTGCACCCGAGCCGCCCGAGCCGCCCGAGCCGCCCGAATCCCCCGAGCCGGAACCGGAGCCCGGTTCTTCAGGCGTCTCACCAAAATCAAATTCCAGCGGCGGGACTTCATCCCACAGCTCGTCTACTCTGCTGTCATAGGTGACCCTGGCGCCCCCTTTAGCCTCAAACTCCCTGCAAACGATAGCTCCCAGTAGCTTGCCGCTACCTTCCATATTGACTTTCGCCGTGGGGGCATATATTACCTGAACCACGCTGCCGCTGTCCCCTACAATTTTCACGTTGTTCCCCAGGGTGATGATCGTGCCGTACAAGCCCCCCGAGCCTCCAACGGTTAAGTCCGCCTGCAAGGCAAAGAAATACGCCGGCAGCTTTAGCCACTCGGAAAAGACCAGGTTTTCTGTTGTTCCCTTGTAATAGATAACCAGCGCCGCTGCATTTCCGTTATGATTAAAATAGGCCCTAGACGTCAAAGATTCTTCTACGTAAAGAATCAAGCGTCCGCTGCCGTTTCTCTGTATCTCAACAACTCCGCTGCCATCAACGGTGATTTTCTTTACTCTTATCTTCAGGTCGCTGTCGCCGACACGGAAAGTTAATTTACAACTACCGGCAATATAGATCTCGTTGTACTGCCCGGGCTGATCAATTACATAATCCCTGTTATTGCCCGAGTCCTTAATATCATCCCGCTGGGGCAGTCCCTCGGGAAATTCGGGGAAAACAGGTTCAGGGTACTGGCGCTCCTGGGGCAGATTGCTCACGCTCTGGTAGTGTTGTTGGGTTGACCACATTGGCGTGGTTACTACTTCATCCGCATCTCCGCCGGGGCCAATATAGACGTTCTCCACCGAAGTGTCCCAGTCAAAAAACACCGCTCCAGGCTCGATGGAGTTTGTGCCCACGTTGCCATGTACTTTGGCGGAGGGTAAAAGTTTAAGCGGGCCTAGGGAAAATACCGCCATATCGAAAACCGGTATGAAGCTCCCTGAACCCCCTCCCCCAGGTCCCTCGGGATTATCGCCGCCTTCTTTAATCAGGGAGAGCGTAACTTTTTCGGAATAGCCACCAGCGTAGCCGGTAGAGTGAATTAGGATATTCCCACTGACTCCATCTTTCACTTCAGCCTCAAACCAGCCGCTGCCCAGTTCTCCGGTGGTCGTCTGGCCGATATAGTTGGCTATATTTTGAACATCGGCGAGCAATACTTCAGCAACGGCCTCAGCGCCGCTGCGTGCTATGTAATAGGCCTCGTTGCTTCTCTGCTGGCGGACTGCATGCAGATTGTCATTGACGGTAAGGCTGCTCAGGCTTGTCCCCATGATGGAGAGGGTAAGCAAAGCCAGCAAAACAACGACCAATACCGAACCCCGTTGATCCGCGGCAAACTTCATTCCTGCACCGCCTTTCCTCGTTTCTCCACAAAGCGGCATCATTTGCCGGTCCCACACTGTCGTTACCAAAACAACCCACAAGCTAGCATAATATTGTTTACTTTAGGTAAGTATAACAATTTTCTGCCATAGCTGTCAATGCAAATTAACCCTTGGCAGACGCCACTCCCGGGCCCTTGCGCTCGCAAAAAAAGCAGGGTGCTGCCTGGGGCCGGGCCAAGCAACCCTTCACTGGTGCTGCCTGCTCCGTTCCAGGCAGCGCAGCACCATGCGCTCCAGCTTGCGTATCAGGCGCGTCCAGATGAACTCCTTGTCGGAAATGGGAGTAACCAGGATGGTATAAAGGCCGAGGCGGTTGCCGCCCAGCACATCGGTAAAGATCTGGTCGCCGATTACCGCCGTTTCCTGCGATGTGAGTTCCATTATATGAAGAGCCCGGCGAAAAGCGCGGCGGCGCGGCTTCACCGCATACCAGACTGCCGGTATCCCCAGCTCACAGGCCAGCTGCCCCCCGCGCTCGCGGCTGTTGTTGGAGACGATGCAAAGGCGGAAGCCTTCCTTTTTAAGCCCTGCCAGCCAGGAAGCCAGCCGCGGGCGGACGGCGCGGTCATTCCAGGGCACAAGGGTATTGTCCATATCGGCAATAATTCCCCGGATGCCCATGGAGCGCAGCTCGGCGGTATCCAGTTCGTAAATTGAGTTTAGATGCTTGTGCGGATAAAGCAGCTTAAAGAACTTTAATGGCACTCTACAAACCCTCCATGAGCAGATCCGGATCATCCGCAAGCGCCTGGGTTATCCGGACTTTTACTTTTATTCTTTAGTGTACACATTTCTTATTTTCTTTCCGTTCTGCAAAGAAGCCGGTCTTTAAAACTTCATCATACCGGCAAGTTTTGCGAAAGAGCTTGATAAATTGAGGAAGCCCGGATCTCTACCGGCCGGCCGCAAGCTAGAGCAGCCGGCCTTCGGCAACGGGGATCACCCCGCCGCCCACGCTAATTTCCATTTGCCCGCCCCTTTCGGAAGCGCGAATCTGAAGCAACGAAGGACGCTTTATCTCCATTCCCTGTTCAACGCGCAGGTCGATTCGGGCTGTATCAAAGAAGCGGTACTTTAGCAGATAGGCAGCCAGGCAGCCGGCGGCGCTGCCGGTAGCCGGGTCCTCGGGAATGCCGTTGTAATAATCGAACATCCGCGCATTGAGATTATTAGCGGGATCATAGGTTTCAGGACAGAAAACATAAATCGACTTCGCTTCCACAGTTTCCACCAGGGAAATAAACCGCTCTATGTTTACTTTGATTTTACTCTGGACCTGCAATCTCTTCAGGGGGATAATGATAAAGGGAAGCCCGGTAGAAACCTCCTGGATGGGATAGCGCGAATCAATCTCCGCGGGATCGATATTTAGCACTTCCGCCGCCGCTGCCGGGGTCAATATTTCACCAAATGAAGACTGCGCCTGCCTCATAAAGAAGATCGCCGGTTCACCGTTAAGGTAGGTGATATTTACGGGTATGGGGCCCACCGGCAGGTTGAGGACAATTTGGGGCACTTCTTCTTTGATGATCTCACGCTGGATAATATACGCCGTCCCCAGGGTGGGATGCCCGGCGAAAGGGAGCTCTTCATCCAAAGAGAATATGCGCACATTAAAGCCCCCGTTTTCCGCCCGCCCGGGCAGAATAAAGGTTACTTCTGAAAAATTGGTTTCGCGGGCAAGAAGCTTCATCTCTTCATCGGTATACCTGTCGCCCTCGGGGAAGACAGCCAGCTGGTTGCCGGCGTACTTCCGCTCGGCAAAAACATCGACAATAAAGAAGTTCCTGCCGCCCAAGCGCCCTCCCTCCAGTGCCTTGAAAGTATGCCTCTGCAAGGTGATCATATAAAAAACGCCAAAAAGAAACAAGAGTATCCAGGAACTCTGGAAGGGCAGCGGCCGGCGGCTTTGCCGCTGCCCGCTGCCCCGCAGGGTTTTAGAGGGCGGCATAAAACAAGGGGCACGGAAGAGTGGAGGATCTTCCGCG
>JAKPEE010000022.1 GCA_029552125.1 Bacillota bacterium
CCAATTGGAACCAAAAACCAGGGGAAATAAATCAGGAGCGACAACCGCAAACACAATTAGCGGCCCTGTGCCAACGCGAACTAATGTTTCAAAAGCCTTAATGGAGGCCATCTCCAATCGGTCATCACGTCGTGCTTCTGCTGCGCTAGAATGAAAAACTTGACCAATGGAATGACCAATCAATTGCATCGGCATATGAATAATTTTATCAGCCAGCATATAATAGCCGGCTATTACAGGAGAAAACATTGCTGAAAACAATATCAGCGGTAATCGCGAACCGGCAGTGTTGGCTACTGCTGACCAGGTAGAATATAAAGGGAAATCACGGTACCGCCGGGCAGTCCAACGGATCCTGGTACGACGTATACGTTTAAGAGCAACAACATCCTCCCGTAAAGCACCAAAAAGAAGGCTCACCAAACCCGCAGCCTGCCCCACGATGTTGCCCAGGAGCAAGCCAATTGTTCCAAATTGTGCCAATCCCAAAGCAATCTTGATAACAGCCGAACCGGCACCTTGTTGAATCTTAGTTCGTGCCAAGCGAGTAAAAGCCCGCTTTCGTATGGCCCAATAATTAAATGCCTGATAAGCCCCTCCCAGAAGTACACCCAGAGGCAACAACCAGATATAAGAGATCAACTGGGGTGTATTACTCCAAACAACAATCCGTTTACCGAATAAGGCTACCACCAGTCCAGTGAGTGCGGTAACTCCCGCTAGGTTGACCAGAGAAAGAGCAAGAACGTTGGCTGCGCTGCCGTCGCTGCGCGGCAGAGGGATAGCCAGCTCGTAACGAAGACTGGCAATTACAATGATAATGCCCAGGTAAGAAGAATAGACTGCCAGAACGCCAAAGTCTTCGGGAGAATAAAGTCTGGTAATAACCGGCGAAGTCAAGATAGCGATAGCCTGTCCGATAGCGGTAGCAGTACTGAGTGCCAATACACCCCGAACAAAACGACCTTTTGGTAACAAACGTACGGCCAAATCCTTAACCGACATAGCTACCGTAAAATAACTCTTGATTTGTTAATTCTTCTGAAACCAACCTCATTGTGACGTACCCTCTTAGATTTTATTTCATGTCTATTAGAGATCTTACTAAATTTTCCGTATCTCATCTTTGGACCCGTATAGAAAATAACATGGGATAATGCTCAATATACTACTTATTAACAGTAATTATAAGTTTAGTGCCACACTCTGGGCAATTTAGCACTTCCGTTTCTTCTGATTCAATTACAGCACCACACCTGCATGCCCAGCCCCTGATTTCAGCCGGGTTGCCGTAAACCACCGCATGATCCGGAACATCCCTGGTCACCACCGCGCCGGCGCCGACCAGGGCATAGCGGCCGACGGTGATGCCGCAGACAATGGTGGCATTGGCCCCAATGCTGGCCCCCTTCTTGACCACCGTGGGAATGTAGTCGTCCGCCGTATTGCGGGGATAGGCGCTGCGGGGGGTTTTAATGTTGGTAAAGACCATGCTCGGCCCGCAGAAGACATCGTCCTCGAGGATGACACCTTCGTATACGCTGACATTGTTTTGGATCTTGACATTGTTGCCGATCTTGACATCCTTTGCGATAAAGACATTCTGCCCGATATTGCAGCGCTCGCCTATGACAACGCCGGACATGACGTGGCTGAAATGCCAGATCCGTGTCCCCTTCCCGATCTGTACCGGCGGATCAACATACGCCGATTCATGCACAAAATATTCTTTGTCCAGTTCACTTTGAGAGCGAAACCGGTCAGCCTTAACCAGCACCTCGATAACCTCCTGCCCGTGGCGGCCGTTTGCCAGCGGCTCGGTGCGTTCTTTAATGCATTCCAAGAAATGGCGGGCCTCTTCTTCAAGGGCATCGCGGTCGGTAAAGATAATTTCGCTGCGACCCTTATTGTAAACGGAGAGATCTTGGTTAACCCCTTTTTGATGGTGCCAGATTTTATTTTCATGCTCATCGTAGGTCAGCATCCCCTGCGAGCCGACAATCACTGTCTTCCGCTCATCTTCCGGCCATAGCCAGGAAAGATGAATGTGGGCCTGCACGTCATTTTCGAAAACAAGATGCAGATGAACATCGTCGGCAATCTGCGGCTGCAGCGCTGCTTTCCCGGCAGCGGTGACACTCTTGACCGGGGAGTTAACCAGTTTTAGCAAGACGGCGATATCGTGCGGAGCAAAGCTCCAGAGAACATTTTCCTCCCGCCTGACCTTCCCCAGCTTGGCCCGGCGCATGGAGATATAGTAGAGCTCGCCGATCAATCCTGCGCGGATAGATTCAATTATCTTCCGGACAGCCGATTTAAAGAGCAGCAGGTGACCGGCCATAATAATGCGGTTTTTGCTGCCGGCGATGGAATTAAGCGCCGCCGCCTCTTCAACGGAAAGAGTCATCGGTTTTTCCACCAGAAGATCCTTGCCCGCCTCCAGAACAGCCCGGGAAATTTCAAAATGCGTCGGCGCCGGCGTAGCCACCACGGCCCCATCGATGCCCGGGTCGGCAAGGGCATCAAGGTGACTGCGGTAGATCTTGATCCCCGGATATCTGTTCTTGATTTCATCGTGAAGCGCTTCATTAGCCTCGGCTACAGCGGCAAGCGCTCCCAGAAAATAAAAAACTCGCAGGTGATTTTGTCCCCACTTTCCGGCTCCTATAACCAGGATGGAGGGATTTTGCTTCATCTCTATTTCAACCTCTCGCTGTTACTGCTCTTTTAAAGCAGGACAACCTTGCCTTCCTGTCCTGCTATCCCCCTGGTCGCATTTCGCGTATCGAGAATGACGGGGGCGCTGCGGACCAGCATGCGGTAATCAATAGACGAATGATCTGTGGTGATGACCACCAGGTCTACACCTTTCAAAAGATCTTCTTCCAGCGGCACAGACCGGTAAAGCCGCCCTTTGAGCTCTATCTCATCCACATGGGGATCATGGTAGAGCAGCTCGGCCTTATCTTCCAGCAGCATTTCGGCAATTTTAATCGCCGGCGATTCACGGCAGTCTCCAAGATCTTTCTTGTAAGCCATGCCGATGAAAAGTATTCTAGACAGTGAAACCGCTTTCCCGGCCTCATTCAGGGTGCGATGAATTTTCTCTCTGACGAATTCAGGCATGCGCCGGTTGATCTCCCCGGCCAGCCCGATAAAGCGGGTGGTAAAGCCGTATTCGCGGGCCTTCCACTCGAGATAGTGGGGATCAATGGGAATACAGTGCCCCCCCACGCCTGGGCCTGGATAAAAGGGCAGGATGCCAAAGGGCTTGGTGAAGGCGGCATCGAGCACCTCCCACACATTTAAATTCATCTTGTCGCACAATATGGCCAGTTCGTTGACGAGGGCGATATTCACGGCGCGAAAGGTATTCTCAAAGACCTTGACCATTTCGGCGGCCCTGGCGCTGGAGACCGGGACAACATGTTCAATCGTCTGCTCATAAAACGTTTGAGCCACCTCGAGTGAATGCGGCCCCACTCCGCCGACGACCTTGTTGGTATTCTTGGTCGTGTATCGTTTATTCCCCGGGTCAACTCTCTCGGGCGAGTGGCACAGGAAATAATCTTCATCAATTTTTAAGCCTGAACTCTGCAGAAGCGGCAGCAAGACCTCTTCAGTGGTGCCCGGGTAAGTTGTCGATTCAAGAGAAATTAGCTGACCAGGCCGCAGGTGCTTGGCAATTTCTTCTGTAACATTGATTACATATTGCAGATCGGGAACCTGGTTCTGCGTCAGAGGCGTGGGTACACAGATAACAATAACATCGGCAGCGGTTACCGGGGTGAAATCGGCAACCGCTTTAATCAGGCTTTTTTTAACCAGGCGCTGCAGCTCACTGCCCGGTACATCGGTGACATAACTTTCTCCGGCATTAACCTGCTGCACCCGCCTGGCATTCTGGTCTATTCCGGTAACGTTGAAGCCCACCTTGGCCTTTTCAACCGCAAAGGGCAGTCCCACGTAGCCGAGACCTACCACGCAGACGCGCGCTTCCCGCGCCTTGATTTTCTGAATAAGACGCTGTTTAACCCGGTTAACCGTTGTAGTATAAGTCGTTTTTGCCACAGGCTCTACCAGCTTTCTACTGTTGTTTAAAGAATTCTATAATGGCTTTGGCGACAGTTTTTACTTCATCGTCGGTAAGCTCGGGGAACATGGGCAAGGAGAGAACTTCACGGGCTGCCTTTTCGGCCACCGGGAAGTCTCCTTCCTTGTGACCATACGAAGCAAACACCTTCTGCAGATGCAGCGGCTGTGGATAGTAGATAGTCGTTCCGATGCCGCGCTCCTTCAACCAGGCCTGCAGTCTATCTCTTTCGGCTGTCTGGACGGTATACTGGTGGAAAACATGCTCCACCCCGTCCGGCACTGCCGGCAGCCTGAGCGAACCTTCTTCGGCAGGTTCTTTTAATAGCTCGCTGTAAAGAGCGGCAATGGAGCGACGGCGGGCGTTCCACTGCGGCAGGCTCTCTAGCTTCAGCCTCAGCACCGCCGCCTGGAGCTCGTCCAGCCTGCTGTTGACACC
>JAKPEE010000074.1 GCA_029552125.1 Bacillota bacterium
CTCCTGCACCTGCTCCCCGGTAAATATCTTGCGCTCCACCGCCTCTTTCAAGGTCTGGCGGATGTTGTTAAAGCCGCGCTCCAGGGACTCTTCGTTGAGGTCAACCATGACCACCCGCAGACCTTCCTGGGCCATCTTCTGAGCTATGCCGCTGCCCATGTTGCCGGCCCCGACAATGCCGATCTTGTACGTTTCGCTCATGTCTCTTCTCCTTTCTTCCGCTTTAACTTAAACATGCTCAACTGTTACTGTTACTACTTTGGGCAAGTTGTTTTCGGTATAAATTGTAATAAAAAAACAGGTTATTTCTGTTGATTAAATGACGCACCGGGATGCAGGAACTAGATCTACAATACCACATTTGCAAAATCTGTGCCATTTGCTCAACTGGAAAAACTATGCCTTCATGCCAAATAGCAAGTCCGCGGTTTCAATAGACGGTAAAAGATGAAAGGTGCTTTCAGATTGATACTTTCAAAATGGACTATTGCCATAATTATAAGGAGTGATCATGGAGCTATTTTTTATGGCTGCCGGTTGCGCATAATAATCAATGACTGTGTGGCTTGGCATAGTATTTGCTTATAAATTGACTTAGTGACTATAAAATAAGGGAATTAAGGGATGGTGTTGCAATCATTGCAGATTTATGGATAACATCTATTCATACCGGTTAAAAGGAACAGAAAGGCGGGCCGGTTGCAGGTTATATTTGATTATTGAGTTTCTTATCTTATATTACTAACTGGGGGGAGATAGCATTGCGGGAAATTACAGCTTCAACTATTACCGAACAGGTTGCAGAGATGTGCCAGGAAGCAAACATATATCTTGGCGATGACGTGATTAATGCTTTAAAGAAGGCACTGGTGGATGAAGAGTCACCTGCCGGCAAAGAGGTTCTAAAACAGCTAATTGAAAATGTGGAGATTGCTCGCAACGAGAAAATTCCCATCTGCCAGGACACGGGGTTTGCCGTATTTTTTGTGGAGTGGGGGCAAGAGGTTCATTTAACAGGCGGCTCCCTGGAAGATGCGATTAACGAAGGGGTTCGCCGGGGCTACCGTGAAGGCTACCTGCGAAAATCAATCGTGGGAGATCCCCTGGAGAGGATCAACACCGGTGACAACACCCCTGCTGTAATCCATACTTCCCTGGTTCCCGGGGACAGGGTTAAAATTACCTTTGCCCCCAAAGGCGGCGGCAGTGAAAATATGAGCACGGTAAAAATGCTCAAGCCGTCGGACGGCGTGGAGGGCGTAGTCGATTTCGTAGTCAACCATGTCCGGGAATCGGGTTCCAATCCCTGTCCGCCCATTGTTGTAGGCGTAGGCATCGGCGGCACTTTTGATAAGGTGGCGCTGCTGGCCAAAAAGGCGCTGGTCAGACCGTTGGGACGGCCCCATCCCAAGCCTTTCTATGCCAGCCTGGAGCAGAGAATACTCAAAGAGGTAAACAAGCTGGGCATCGGGCCGCAGGGCTTTGGCGGCCGCGTTACCGCCCTGGCGGTGCATATCGAAACTTTCCCCGCCCATATTGCCAGCCTGCCGGCGGCGGTGAATATTAACTGCCACGTTGCGCGCCACGTGGAGCGCGTTATCTAAAATTAAAATGTAAGCCGGGAATTACTGCTAAGGATAAGGAGGTTATTCCATGAAGGTTAAACACTTGCATACTCCTCTCAGCGATGAGGATGTGCTCGGGCTGAAAGCGGGAGACAATGTCCTCATAAGCGGGGTCATTTATACCGCCCGGGATGCCGCTCATAAAAAAATGGTGGAGCTGATTGAAAGGGGCGAGCCGCTGCCCATAGATCTGAAAGGGCAGGTCATCTACTACGTGGGACCGGCCCCGGCAAAACCGGGCCAGGCTATCGGCTCAGCCGGTCCAACCACCAGCGGCCGGATGGATGCTTACACCCCTTTGATGCTGGAACAGGGCATGAAAGCCTGTATTGGAAAAGGGTTGCGCAGCGCTGCCGTTAAGGAGGCCCTGGAAAAAAATAAAGGGGTCTACCTGGCTGCTGTCGGGGGCGCCGGGGCGCTTCTTTCCAAGCGGATCATCAGCAGTGAAGTGGTGGCCTACCCCGAGCTGGGGGCGGAAGCTATTCACCGGCTGGAGGTGAAGGATTTCCCTGCTACGGTGATCAATGACGCTTACGGGAACGATCTTTACGAGGAAGGAATCAAGGCATATGCCAGGTAAAATGGAATAAAGAGGAGTGGTAATAAAAATGACCAATAAAGATGAACTTATGGCCAAGGCCAATAAGCCGGCTGAAGAGGCAATGCGGCTGCACCCCTTTTACCGGGGCAAGGTTGAGGTGGCCTTGAAGAGCCCTGTGCGGGATGTTGACGATTTTTCAATCTGGTATACCCCCGGTGTGGCTGCGCCCTGCAGGGCTATTGCCGAAAACAAGGATGATGTTTACAAGTATACCAATAAGAGCAATTTCGTGGCCGTTGTTTCAGACGGAACGCGGGTTCTGGGCTTGGGCGACATCGGTCCCGAAGCGAGCATGCCGGTCATGGAAGGAAAGGCGCTATTATTTAAATACCTTGGCGGCGTGGACGCCTTTCCCATTTGCGTAGATACCAAGGACCCCGATGAGCTGATCAAGTTTGTCAAAATGCTGCAGCCCTGCTTCGGCGGGATAAACCTGGAGGATATCGCCAGCCCCAAGTGCTTTTATATCCTGGACCGCCTGCGGGAAGAGTGCCATATACCGGTCTGGCATGATGACCAGCAGGGCACGGCCCTGGTTACCCTGGCGGGGCTGATTAATGCGTTAAAGATCGTGGGGAAAAAGATTGGCGATGTCAAGTTAGTAATGAACGGAGCCGGGGCGGCCAACCTCTGCACCATCCGCCTGCTCATAGCCGCCGGTGTTGATCCGGGCAAGGTGATCATGGTAGACAGCAAGGGCACCCTCCATAAGGGGCGCAGCGACCTGGAAGGCCACCCGCTCAAGTGGGAAATGTGCCGCAAGACTAATGCGGCCGGCCTGGTGGGCGGAGCGGCAGAAGCCATGCAGGGAGCGGACGTGCTCATTGCTCTCTCCAAGCCGGGTCCCGGCACGATCAAGAAGGAATGGGTGGCTTCCATGGCCGGCAAGGCCATCGTTTTCGCCTGCGCCAACCCCAACCCGGAAATCTGGCCCTGGGAAGCCAAGGAAGCCGGGGCGGCGATTGTCTCCACCGGCCGCTCTGATTTTCCCAACCAGGTGAACAACTCCCTTGGATTTCCGGCAATTTTCCGGGGAGTGCTGGATGTCCATGCTACAACCATCACCGACGGCATGTGCATTGCCGCCGCCGAAGAGCTGGCTGCCTGCGCGCCAGGCGGCGGAATGGATCCTGAAAAAATTCTGCCGACCATGGATATGTGGGAAGTCTTCCCCCGCGTGGCCACAGCCACGGCCATGAAGGCCATCGAGGAAGGCGTGGCCAGGGTAAAGTTAAGCCGTGACGAGATCTACAAAAAGGCGGAGGCGACTATCCGCCGTTCACAGCAATTGACCAAGACGATGATGAAAGAAGGATTGATCTTACCGGCACCGTAAGCGCTCTTGAGGAAGGGAGCCGGGGAATGGTCAAAACATTTCATGACACGGGCTGCCCCGGCTCCCGGCCGAAATCCCTGCAATAGGGTTTATATATAAGGGTCCCCCCGGGATTTAACCCTCTTTCCGCTTGCGGCTGAGGGTGTAGCATCACCGGGGGGATTCGCGTTTACTTGCTAATCGATCCCCAGTTTTTTCAACCGGCGCCAGAGCGTGGTACTGCTGATGCCCAGGATTCTGGCCGCTTCCTGTCTCCTTCCGTTTACCTGCTCAAGGACCTTTATAATGGTTTCCTTTTCAATTTTGGACAGAAGCCCCTCATCGTATTGGTTTTTCTGGGGAGAGATCTCTTCCAGCTGTTTATCATTGAAGGTTGCATGCCGGTTTGTGGTATCACTGCCGTTAATGGAGCTTGTTACAGTCATTTGCCTGTAATCGATCTCATCGACCTGCAGTTCTCCGGCCAGGGCGGCTTCTACGTTGGCCCCGGTAATGACATTGTCCTCGGCGATAACGATCAATCGCTCCAAAACGTTCTCCAGCTGCCTTACATTTCCCGGCCAGTCGTAAAGCTGCAGGAGCTCGAGCGCTTCGGTCGTGAAGGCCAGGTGCTGCGAGCTGGAGCGGTTGTACCTTTTAAGGATATTGGCTGCCAGCAAGGGGATATCTTCCTTTCTCTCCCTGAGAGGGGGAATCTCCAGGTTGAGCACGTTAATCCGGTAATAGAGGTCGGATCTGAAATGGCCCTCCTGTACAAGACGGCCCAGGTTCTGGTTTGATGCCGCGATCACTCGCACGTCGATGGGAATAAATTTATCGTCTCCCAGCCTGCGCACTTCTTTCTCCTGCAAGACACGTAAAAAAAGTGTCTGCATCTGCTTGGATATCTCACCAATTTCGTCAAGAAAGATAGTGCCTCCATGAGCCTGCTCAAAAAGACCGGCCTTGCCGCCCTTTACGGCTCCCGTAAAAGCGCCTTCGACGTAACCGAAGAGCTCGGCTTCAAGAAGTGTTTCCGGCAGGGCGGCGCAGTTGATCGCCACAAAGGGCCCGTTTTTCCGCCTGCTTTTCTGGTGTATGCTTTGGGCAAACATTTCCTTGCCGCTGCCGGTTTCGGCAAGAAGCAGGATGGTGTTATCTACTTCTGCATATTTTAGAGCGCGCTTGATAGTCCTGGTCATTGCCGGGCCTGTTCCAATAATATCGGCAAAGGTCCACTTGGCCACCAGGCCCCGGCGGGAAAGCTTCCGTCTCACCTGCTGCTCAAGCTGCTGTAGCATCGTCACATCTTGAAAGGTAGCCACCGCTCCCACGGTTTTCCCGTCCACCAATATGGGTATGCGATTCGTGACGATGGTGGTGTTGTTAATCTCCTGGAGAACGCCCATTTCTTCATTGCCGGATTCAAGCACATCATGCATGCGCGTATTTTGAATTACATCTTGAACCGAAAAATGGAGGACTTCATCTTTGGGCCGTCCCATGATTTTTTCTGCGGCATTGTTATAGACGGTAACCTCTCCCTTGCTGTTTACCGCCAGGACGCCGTCTGAGATATGATCCAGTATTGTCTTGAATTCGTTGGTTCTTCTTTTTTCTGAATAGATGGACCTGGCCAGCAGCATGGCCTCATTTATGGCCTGGACAATACTTTCAGCGGCCGATTGCAGGACTATGGATGGACAGCCAATTTCCCTGGCTTTCTCCGCTACCAGGTTGCCGCCAATGAAAACCAGGTCTTCTGTTCCCAAACTGCCGGCGACGCTCTTAACCACTTCTGCAATTTCCTCTTCTGTTTTAACCTTACAGGTGATAATATTGATTCGGCTCATATCCTGAAGGACCCGGTCGATGCCTTTAATGGACTCGATAACATTTTCAAAACCTACTACGACTACGTTATGGCCCAGGTTGCGGGCGCTGTTCAAGCTGTAGATGAGATCGTAAGCGGTTACTTTAATTTCAATAACGGGTAGTTCAGGGATCTCATCACGGATCATCATTGCGGTGCCGCCGCGTGAAATAATTACTTCAGCGCCTTTTTCTTTCTCTATCCTGGCCAGGGCCACTCCCTGGTTGGTTGCGCCGACCCTGATGCTGATCTCGGCTTTACAATTCATTTGCTTGACAACTTCTTTACACAGCAGAGCAAGTTCTTCATCGGGAGCAATAATGGCCAAACGATTCATAATTTTATCACCTGTATGCCAGTTGTGGGATAACAGCATATGCATTTCGATTATATCATGAAAACTTTTCAAGTTTCAATGTGCCCGTTTCATATTTAAATGTTTTCTCTCTAGTAGCGCTTTCAACCGGGCCGATTCAATGAAGATGCTCGTTGGCATCAATTTTGCAATAAATATACAATGATCAATAACCGGTGGGACGCCTTTAACATTGCCGGATAGGCAGAGCTGTAGTAAGATTAAACTGAGGCGTGTCCCTCCCTCATCCACGAAAGGCAATGGATATTTAAGAGAAGAAGATGGTTCCCAAGAACAATACTTCTAGAAAAGGAGGAGTTCGCGATGAGTGATGTCAAGGAGATCTTTATAAAGGTGATCAATGACCGGAGAAGCATCAGGCATTACACGAAGGACAGGGTTTCCGATGAAGATCTGGACATAATTCTGGAGAGCGCCCGCCAGGCGCCTTCCGGAGAGAATGCTCAGCCCTGGAGATTCATCGTGGTCAGGGATGAGAAAAACAAGAAATTTCTGTCCGACCTTTGCCGCCGGGGCAGCGGGCGGAGATTTACCGGTGAGTTTCTGAGCAAGCAAATGCATGCCAGGTTTACCGCCCTGAAAGACGAGGCCAAGAGAGAAGCGGTCTTTAAAAAGTTAACCTCGGGTGACGTCTCGGCTTTTGTTAATGAATCGGATGTTATTCTCATCGTCCTGGGCAAGAAAGAGGTATGGGATACCCCCTTCGACGTTTCCGCCGCAATTGAAAACATGCTTCTTGCCATTACCGCATTGAACCTGGGCGCCTGCTGGCTGGTTGCTCCTTGCATTGATGTCCGCGATGAAAGGGTATTAAACGAGCGTTTTGGGATCACTGACGATTTCAAGACCGTCAGCATCATCTCAATCGGACACCCGGCCAGGGTCCCCAAGGCCAGGCCGCGGCTGCCCATAAATGAACTGGTATTCAAAGAGAAATACGGGGTGCCTTATTATTCTACACCGGATAACCAGGAGGGTAAATAACTATGAGCCTGTTGGACAGATTTAAAGATACGCTGATATACGAATCCCAAAAAGAGTTCTATGATGAGCGGGGCCGGGGTGCCCGTTACCGGATGACTACTGTCGGCGTCTCTTTCTTCAAAGATGCGGTAAGCGATCTCAAAGATACGCCGGGGCTGGTTAAGTGGATGAAGGACAATGGGTTTGTTGAGGAAGCAGAAATGGAAGAAGACGATGTATCGGTGACCTTACGGGTGAAGGGCTGCTGCCTCAAGAGCATTACCGAGGGCTTTACCAGCCGGGGCAAGCAGCCGCTCAGCTGCCCCATTGCCAATGCGGTGATGTATTCCATGGAGCAGAACGGAAGCATGCCCCCTGAAATAATACCCATTGAGTTTGAAGACGGCTGGTGCCGCATCAGGATGGCAAAAATCTACACTTCAGAAATTGTGTAAAAATTGGTATCTCAGATATTGTTTGATATTGTTTTAAGCCGGGCGGAGGGGTCGCAGACGCCCCTGGCTCCCTCCCCCGAACCGCAGCCTGACACTTTTTCTCCGGAATATACCGGCCTTTGCAGCGGCAGGCTGCGATATGTTATATATCACCGGAAGCCGGCCTCCGCCTTTAAACTTGTCCCGGCGAACGAGGAGGTTCTTTGATGCAGGAAGCCGCAGTTTTAATTCAACACAAGGCGCTAAAGGAGATCTGCAATAGTTTGCTGCAGGCTGTTTCGATTAATCCGAAAGATGCGGAAACAACGTCTGACGTAACAGTTTGCGCGGAGTTGAGAGGCATAAGCTCTCACGGCATTGCGCGGCTGCCGGCCTACTTGAAGCGGATCCGCACGGGATTGATCAATGCCCGCCCGGAGTTTAAATATTATCCCAAATATGGTTCCGTGACGGTTATGGACGCCGACAACGGATTGGGGCAGGTTGCCGCCTGCAAAGCCATGGAGAAGGCTATTGAACTTGCCGGAGATGCCGGCGTGGGGCTGGTGGGGGTGCGCAACAGCAACCACTTTGGCGTAGCCGCCTATTATGCCATGCAGGCGCTGCCGCATGATATGATCGGCATCGTTTTAACAAATGCCAGTCCGGCCATGGCCCCCTTTGGCGGCAGAAAAGCTTTTTTGGGCACCAATCCCATGGCCGTGGCTATTCCCGGGCAGGGGGACGATAGTATTGTTGTAGACATGGCCAGTTCGATCACCGCCCGGGGGAAGATCAGGCTTTGCGCCGCGCAGGGCGTTGAGCTGCCCGCAGGCTGGGCCCTGGATGAAGAGGGCAATCCCACCACAGATCCGGCCAAGGCCTTGCAGGGCAGCATTTTACCCATGGGAGGGGCCAAGGGATACGCCCTGGCCGTGCTCATCGACCTGATGGCGGGCATGCTTACGGGAGGAGGCTACAGCGTTGCCGTTAAGCAGCTTAATGATTACAGCGGCCCCGTTAATGCCGGCCATCTGCTCATGGCGATCAAAATCGAGGCCTTCATGGAGGCGGAGACTTTTAAGGGAAGTGTATCCGACTACATTGCCAGGCTCCATGAAGCGCCGCGGGCCGGTGCCGTGCAAAAAATATATGCCCCGGGAGAAATTGAACAAAACCTAACCAGGGAGCGGCTGGAAAAGGGGATACCGCTAACTGGGGAACAGGTGGATTTATTGGAAAAAATGGCCGCGGAATACGGCGTGGCCATATCTCTTGATTATTAGCGCGATCTTTTTAGGGAGGCGATATTTTGGATTATTTAGTCCGCGTCAATATGAGCACAGAGTCGGTCACCAGGGAGAAGGTTCCCTTTCAATATGCCGGCCTGGGAGGGAGGGGGCTTACTTCGTCTCTGGTATATCATGAAGTGCCGGCAGGAAGCGACCCCTTAGGGAAAAACAACAAGCTGGTCATGGCGCCCGGATTGCTGGGCGGGACCGGCGCTTCCAGTTCAAGCCGGCTTTCGGTAGGTGCGAAAAGCCCCTTGACCGGGGGCATCAAGGAAGCCAACGCCGGCGGCACCGCGGGTGGCTACCTGGCCCGGAGCGGCATCCGGGCGCTGGTTATTGAAGGAGAGGCCGCTGCAGGGCGCCATTATATTCTCTACTTGGGCAAAAACCAAGATTATCAATTGGTGAAAGTTGATTTTGAGGTAAAGGGCATCTATGCCCTGATGACGCAGCTGCGGGAAAAGTATGGCGATTCCATATCGGTAATTTGTGCCGGGCCTGCAGGCATGAACAAAATGCGTTCCGCTGCCGTCGTGGTCAGCGATCCCGAGTTTAACCCTCGCTTCGCCGCCCGGGGAGGGCTGGGAGCGGTCATGGGCTCAAAGGGCTTGCTGGCAGTGGTCATCGAGTCCCCCAGGGGGATGCAGCGTATCCCCGCTGACAGGAGCAGGTTTATCGAGACTTCGCGCAAGTTAAACCGGCTGCTGCTGGAAAACCCGAAAACGGGCAAGACTTTCCGCGAATTTGGCACCACGGCGATCACGAAAGTGGTCAGCGAGATCGGCTGCCTGCCCACCCGCAACTTCAGCCAGGGCAGTTTTGAAGAAGTGGAATCCATATCCGGCGAAGCGCTGCGCGACTTGATCCGGGAGCGTGGCGGAGAAGGCTGCTCGGGCAAGCGCTGCATGCCCGGCTGCGTAATCTGCTGCAGCAACATTATACCCGGCCCGGATGGGAAAGCCGTCGTGGCCAACCTGCAATACGAGACCCTGGCGTTGATGGGTTCGAATTGCGGCTTCTCCAGCCTCGATGATATTGCCCGGCTGAACTATGTGTGCAACGATATTGGAGCCGACACTATCGAGATGGGTGCCGCGCTGGGGGTAGCCATGGACGGGGGGGTGCTTCCCTTCGGAGACCTGGCAGGGACCTTGAAGCTGCTGGAGGAGGTGCGTGAAGCCACCCCGCTGGGCAGGGTGATCGGCAACGGAGCGCTGATCACCGGACAGGTGCTGGGGGTTAAGCGTATTCCCGTGAGCAAGGGGCAGGCTTTTCCGGGTTACGATCCCCGGGCCCTGAAAGGGAACGGCGTAACCTACTCCACTTCAGCCATGGGAGCGGACCACACCGCGGGCAATGCTTTTGGCGACCGTGCCACCACCGATCCCCTGAAAACCGATGGCCAGGTGGCGCTTTCCCGGAAATTGCAGCTGCGGGCGGCGGTCCTCGACACCCTGGGCTTCTGTATCTTTGCGCGTCCGCCGCTGCTGGCCGATCCGGATATAATGGTGGACCTGCTCAATTCGCTGTACGGCTGGGACATGGACAGCAGCGGGTTGTGGAAAATAGGCGAGGATCTCCTGAAATTGGAGTGCTCTTTCAACCGCAGGGAGGGCTTTGGCCCCGAGTATGATCGCTTACCCGAGATCTTTACCCAGGAGCCTCTCCCACCCCACAACACTGTTTTTGACATGGAGCCGCAGGAGATGGCTCGCGTCTATGACTTTGATTGATGGAGGGGCAGCCATTATAAACATCTCGGTTGAATTACATGGATTGCTGGCTGGAGAAAAAGATCGCTTCAGAAAGCTGTCTTGCGAGGAACCTTTGCCGGTGAGCGAGCTTCTGAAGATTATGAAGATTGATCCGGAGGAGATCGGCCTGGTAGTGGTTAACCGCAGGGTCCGCGATCTTACCCATGTTCTCCAGGACGGCGATCGTGTTTTGCTGGCTCCTTATTTACAGGGAGGCTAAAATCCAATTATCACATGGGGAGGCATTTGTGAAATGCGTAAAGTAGTCGTTCATGAAAGCGAAATAGCAGGGGAAAGGAGAGATCCGCCCCGGGTATCCAAGATTTTGATTTCCGAGCATACCACCGGCGCCACCCGGATCTCCATGGGTATGAATACAACTGAAGTAGGCAGCTGCATCCCACTTCACTGCCATGAGGATGAAGAAGAAGCCATGTTCATCATCCAGGGAGAAGGAAAGCTGATTATGGGTGACGAGGAATACCCCTTAAAAGCCGGTTCGGCTATTTATTCTCCGCCTGGCGTGAAGCATACCATTATCAATACAGGAGACGTGCCCTTGAAGCTGGTCTGGGCCTATGCGCCTCCCTTAAAGGCACATCGAAAATAATCCGGAGGTATGATCATGGCCTATTACAAGGTAAATAAAGATATTTGCATCGGCTGCGGAGCCTGCATGGATAGCTGTTCTGAAGAAGCTATCTCGATAACGGAAGAAGATGTAGCATTCATCGATCCTGAAAAGTGCGCCCGGTGCGGTATTTGCGCCAGCCTTTGTCCCCAGGAGGCCATAGAAGAGCACGAAGAGGAAGAGGAATAGGTATTCCAAACCGGCTTTTATAAATGAAAGGTGCCCGTTTCAAATTGAAATACTCTTCCCTGGAACAGAAGAGAGAGAGTTCTTTGCTCTAGCTTTAAAGGTTGGCACATAAATTGCAATACTTAAATATAGAAGCGCACAATATTAATAAAAGGAAGGTGTTCCAATTGCTGTTCAAAAGCACAAGAGAATTTTTAGCCAGTCTGGGCCTTCCCTCCGGGGATGGGTATGAACTGCCCACGTCCGGCAAGACCTTCCCAGACGGCTGCCATTACCGCCTCGAGGTACCGACGGTCAACTCTGCCGAGGCCCTGAAGACGCTTCTGGAGACGGCGGAAAAAGAGGGAGTCTTTGTTAACCGCGTAGATGAGACTTACGGCGCTTTCAGGCATACTAGCCGGGAGTTGAAAGAGTATGTGGCCATCTGCAAGGACAAGGGCGTGGAGCTGAACCTTTCAGTAGGCCCGAGAGCTACTTATGACACCAGCGCGACCAGGCTTTCCTCACAGGGTGTTCGCATTGGCTACCGTCTGCGGGGCATGGAGCAGATAGTCAGGGCAGTGGAAGATGTCCTGCGCGTGGCCGAGCTGGGTGTGCGGGGCGTGTTGGTTTACGACGAAGGTTTGCTCTGGGTGTTAAATGAAATGCGCGCTGCGGGCAAACTGCCCCAGAACATGCACTTCAAGGTATCGGCGCACTGCGGTCATGGAAACCCGGCCAGCTTTAAATTGCTGGAGAAGCTCGGGGCAAACTCAATCAACCCTGTCCGCGACATGACCCTGCCGATGGTGGCGGCCCTGCGGGCGGCGGTTGACGTGCCGCTGGATGTGCACACCGACAACCCGCCGGCGTCGGGTGGATTTATCCGCTTCTACGAGGCTCCCGAAATGGTGCGGGTCGGCTCTCCCATCAACCTGAAATCGGGCAACAGCGCCATCGGCGGGCACGGAGAGATTACCCGGGCTGCCGAGGGCAAGGCCATGGCAATGCAGGTTTGCATCATGCGCGAGTTCATGGACCGCTATTACCCTGAAGCCAAGCAGAGCCCGCAAGGAAGCAAGGGCATGGCCATACCGGAATAGTAGAGCCATAACATCTTACAATATAATGAAATTTGGCCCTTTTAACTGTAGTCGCACTCCAATCTTACCCCAAGGTTAAAAGGGCCATTTACTACTGGATGCTACCCGGCAGAAGGTGCAGGCCGGGGAAGGAGTTGCCGCTTCGTTGAATCATTTTAAAAAAGATCGGACCTTCTTTTACGGCTGGATTGTAATCGCCCTAAGTTTTATCTGCCTCTGCATTTCTTTCGGCATCCGGTCTGCCATTGGAGCTTTCATAGCGCCCTGGGAGGAAGAATTTTTGGCCGGAAGATCCCAGGTGACATTGGTTTCGGTTTTATGCTACATCACCTTTATTTTGTTTCAACCTGTAATCGGAAGAGCCACTGACCAGTTGGGAGCCCGCTTTGTTCTCACTGCAAGCATCCTGTTAACAGGGGGCGGGCTCTTGCTCTCATCCCTGGCTACCGGGTTTTGGCAGCTGATTATTACCTATGGGTTGATTGCCTCCATAGGCATGGTCGGCGGGTCACCCGTCACGGCAACGGCAGTGGTGGCGCGCTGGTTTGAGAAAAAGCAGGGAGCGGTCCTGGGGCTGGTACTGTCAGGAATGTCCGTGGGGCAGCTGGTCATGGGGCCGCTCTCCATATTTTTAATAGAAAATTATAACTGGCGCTTTACCCTGAGAGTTTTGGGAATTGCCACCCTGCTGTTATTGCCGCTATGCTTTTTTTTCATAAGGTCCAGGCCGGAAGATATGGGTTTGCAGCCGTACGGGGCGGAGGGGAAAAAATCGGGAATGGAACCGGGCCCGGCCATGCAGCGCGCATCAGCAGCATCTCACTTTTCCGTTTTCCGCAATCGATTGTTTTGGTATCTGGCCATACCTTACTTTGTTTGCGGCTTAACCGATGTGGGCTTTATCGGCACCCACTTTATCCCTTACGCGGAGGGGAGGGGATTCAGCGCTGCGCTCATTGCGGCCGCCTTTAGTTTAATTGCCGCTTTTAACATTGGGGGTACCATTGGCGCGGGCATGCTTTCAGACAGGTTTAATCGCGCCAGGCTGCTGATGTTCATTTATTGGATGCGGGCTATTATTTTTCTCTTGCTGTTCACTTTCCTGGACAACCCGGCCGGTTTGATTATATTTGCAGTGATATATGGATTAACCGAGAGGGCTACGATAGCTCCCACCAGCTCGCTATGTGCCCATCATTTCAAGGATCTGTCCGTGGGTATGGTCTTCGGCTACGTTTCCATAGGCCATCACCTGGGGGGCACTCTTGGTTCTTATATTCCCGGTTTTTTCTACGATCTCACCGGCTCTTATGTTATCTCTTTATTAATTTTTATAGCTCTTCTTGCCGGGAGCGGACTGATAGTCTCCCGGGTAGCCGATTCGCGTTAAATCCATGCAGCGCAGGCTTGTTCAAAGATCTCGCACAGCATCTCCAAATTATTTACCCAGCAGGTTCTGGTCTTTTAAATCTGCGGCGACGTCGGCCAGGTCCAGCTCCTTGAGCCTGGTTTCTGTAGGCAGACCGGCAGCGTCCCAGCCGCGCAGGGTATAATATTCATCTTTAAGTTTTTCGAAAGCCTCCCGATCTACCTTGTTGCCCTTCTTGGAAACTACCCGGCCGTTCTTCCCCGGGACCAGGCAGTCGGGGTTGTAGAAGACGGGCGGAAGCGGCTCGTCATGATGGAAATCCAGGAGCCTGTCCCCTTCTCTGCCGCCCCATCCCTGGCGGAGCAGGATGGCTCTCTGCAGGTTGAAGATTCTTTCCCCGATTTTGTTCAGGCCGGCTTCATCTGTTTCCTTGCCCGTGATGGCGGAATAAAGCTTGCTCTCCAGGGTGGGGTCTCCGGCGTGGCTGTCGGCAAACCTGACCCAGATCACCGGCCAGAGGAAGTCGCACAGGATCAGGCTTTCCTTGGCATAGGAGCGGTCCTGGATTATTTTGGCGGCCAGCGCCTTGCCTTCGTCGGTGGTATAGTCGGCCGCCGCGGCGCCTCCCCAGAAGTTGACGGCCACTGTTACCAGGTCGTCGTAGGAGAGGAAGGCATCCTCGTCCTTGCGCCACCACTTGAGCCACAACCAGAGGGCGTGAGCCATCTCGTGCAGCTGGTTGATGGGCCGCCGCTGCTCGGTGGCGTAAAGGAGGGCGTTTGCCGGAATGAGCCGGGGGTCGTAGTCGCGGGTTTCACCGGCGGGGGTTGACACCTCCAGGGCGGTTAGCTCCACCGCTTTTGGGCCGATTGCCTCGGCAGCCTTGAGGGTGCCGGCGGCCAGCAGATCGCCGAAGCCTTCTCTGAACGATACTATGCGGGTCAGCTTTTCAATGAATTCGGCGCTGCCGATTTTGGAAAGGGGCAGCCCCGTCTCCTTTTCTTTCAGGATGCCTTCGCGGTAGCACAGCGCCAGCCAGTTGATCATGGGCTGCATGATGGAGGTGTCCAGCCCGTAATGATCGCACAGCCGCGTCGCCAGCAGGGCGGTGTTAGTTCCATCCTTTCCGTATTCATGGGCGGCCTGCCAGTAGACGTGCACCGCCTGGCAGAAAAATTTGTAGCTCCGGCCGCCTACCTGGTACGCTTTGCGGAAACAGCCGCCGGGGCAGCCGTAGCAGGGGCGCGGCTTGGTCTTGCCCGGTATGTTTTCATGCCAGCCTTTCCAGGTGTCTTTTCTTAGCAGAAGAATCCGCCTGGCCAGTTCGCGCAGCTTCTCCGGGGCGGCGGCAGCGGGTTTTTTGCTGCCGCCGACGACGATGGCCTTAAGCCGCTTGGAGCCCATAACGCTGCCGAGGCCGCTTGCCCCGGAGGCGCCGTCGTCGGTGATGAGCGTGGCAAAGGTGACCAGGTTTTCGGCGGCCGGACCTATGGTCAGCACGCTTACTGCTTTGCCCAGCGAGGCTTTCAGGGCATCGCCGGTCTCGAAAGAGGATTTGCCCCACAGCGAAGAGGCGTCCCGTATTTCTGCCCGATCATTGTCAATATAGAGGTAGCACGGTTTCTCTGCCCGCCCCTGCACCACCAGCCCGTCGAACCCGGCCAATTTTAGCCGGGTGCCCCATCGTTCTCCCAGGTTGGCGTAAGAGAAAGTTTCCGGCTGCCTGACCGGCGATGTGCCGCATATCTGCCACCTGCTCCCGCCGGCTATGCCGGGGAATCCCGTAACCGGCCCGGTCATGGCGATGAGGCAGTTTTCCGGGTCAAAAGCCTTCACCTTGGGCGGCGCCATTTCCCAGTAAATTCTGGCAGCCATGCCCCGGCCGCCTAAAAATTTCTCCGCGTATGCCGCAGTGGGAAGGGTGGTAGTTCTGCCCTCAGAAAGATTTACTACCAGTATTTTTCCGGCATAACCAGATAGCTCCATGATTAACCTCCAGATTGTGGTGCGGGGATGACGGGTGAAAGCAGCGGACTCCGGCGCGGGGGGGGTTACGCCTCGCGCCAGTTCCAGTCTTTGCCTCCCTTGAAGACCTGCGCGTTCATTTCGTTGCTTAACTGCAGCAGGTTGGCATCCGGGAAATATTTAAACATGGCATAGAAAAATCCCGCCACATCATGCGTCGTGGCCAGCGCCTCTTCTGTGGCCAGCAAATAGTCGCGGGTAAACATAATTGAACTCTTGTCGAAAGACATGCCCGGTTTCTGGTGGCCGGGGATGATCACCGCTGCGTCCAGGCTCTCCAGGTAATCCAGGTCTTTGAGCCACTGCTTCCGCTCTTCAGCGGTTATTTCGCAGGTGAAAGGATGGGCCTGGTTGAACAGAACATCGCTGCCGTAAAGGGTTTTTATGGAGGGGATCCACACCACCGTATTATATTTCATGTCGCCCATGATTTCGGGTATGATCTCCAGGCGATGCCCCTCCAGTTCGAACCAGTTCTCACGGAGCGGTTCGATCTCCGCTGTTTTGCGGGGCATGTTGCCGGTGCCGATAATGCTTTCCCAATGCTCCATCTTGCCGAAAAATTGACGGTTTATGGTGTCACATACCTCCGGCAGCGCCAGGATCCTGGCCTCCGGAAAAGCTTCTGCTATGTGGCCGAGGCCGAAGTAATGGTCGGGGTGGGCATGGGTTATGTAAATTTTGGTTAAGCGCTTGCCCGTCTCCAAAATCTCGGCAATAACACGCTGGGCGTTGGAGAGCGTCCACTGTGCGTCTATAAGCGCCGCTTCACTTTCTCCCAAGACAATGACCGAAGCAACGGCAAATCCGCTCTCGCTGCTGAAAAACACTTTGGTAGCCGGTAAGCCTTTGCCGTGGGCGTTGACTATTACTTCCATGTATCTCTGTCCTCCGATCTTTTTAAAAACTGTATTGACACACCTGGTAGCTATCTATTATTCGACATTTTATGCTAATTCCCTTTACCGTCAGGTTAAAAGAGCTAAAACTTTAAACGTCAACAGCGCAATCTCTGTAGCATACCGGTTACTTTTTGAGTGAAGCAAGTTTTCATTTGCAATTACAATTAAGCCTTTGTGAGGAACAAGGAGCGGTAAAACAGCAGATAGCTTTAGAGGAGAACTTCTAGGCGATTAGCATAAAATGATTGAGCAAAATCCATAAATTCTCTAACGACGCCCCTCTTGGGAAGGGTTTTGGTCAAGATGGCTAAAGTCAATGAAGGCGCCTCTTTTAAATTAATCAGGTGAAACTTTTCTTCATTAAAAAAATTGGTTGCACAACTGCACGTTTGCAGAGTAAGCCTTAGCCCCTCGGAAATATAACACTTGATAGTGTCCAGACGGACATCGGAAAGAGTAAGTTTAGGGAAAAAACCGGCTGCACGGCAGGTGTCGCAATAGAAGTTGAATAGCGAAGCATCTTCTTTGGGAAAGCAAAATTTTTCGTCCTTGACATATTCTAAATAAATGGCATCGTGTTGCGCCAGAGCTAGACTGCTGTTAACGACTAGAACCACATCGTCTTTTAGAAGGGGCACAGAGTAATAGTTCATATTTCTAGGGAAGAATTCCTCATATCCAATAACAAGGTCTACTTGCATGGTATCAAGAAGATGCACCATTTGCTCGTGATTGCGCTCCCTTGATTCCACATGAAAATTATCCCTGACTTTTTCAAAGCTTACAATCAAATCCGTTATTCCATAATGAGCCATGCCATAAAAAGAAGCAATT
>JAKPEE010000075.1 GCA_029552125.1 Bacillota bacterium
CGGGTCCTTTCTGTTTTAAGACAGCATATTTAAAAACAGATTTTTATTTTTGGATTTTTTGTTTTTTCGGCATTTTTTGACGTCCCCTGCCGATAGGGATTCTCAGTGGTTATTGCGATTTTCAGCTAACTGGTGCTTTTGGCCCCTCCTGTCCGTCACAAAAACAGTTTTTCGTTTTTTGCACCCCTCTTTCTAAGGATTTTTTCTAGCGTTCTGACGGCTTGGCCGATTGAACCGGTCCACCTTGATGGCTCTGCGCCTGCCGCGGCTTCGAGTGATGCTCCGCTCTACGCTGCCCGGTTGGATTTCCCAGTCTCATCGTACGACGTCACGGCCGGGGCGGGTTTTTTGTGCACCGTGGGTCAGGGGAATTTGCACCTGGTCAGAGCGTGGCGGTTTTCTCGTGCAGTTGTGCCGTGAGAATTCTGCCCGTTGAACCGTTTTCGGTGCTCGCCGTTCTGCGTTCGCCTGGTTCTCTCTGCCCTGCGCGCCGGCCGGGATCATTAGCCGCCATTAGCCGATTAGCCCTGGATTCCCAAAAACCCGTGCACGATTTTTGCTCTGGCGTTGCAACTAGCTACCATGCTCATTGAATGGCTGAATTGTCAAGTCAAAGGACTACAATTCAGGATTGTACACAGTTGCTGCCTGGCACAAAAAAAAGGCACAAAAAAGGGCCCAGAAAAAGGCAAAAAAAAGGCCAGCCAATTGGCTGGCCTTGTCTTTTCGCTTCCGTTAACGCCGTGCTCCAGCAGGAGCATGATTACAGCTCCTTCCAGGACAACTCTCCCTTCCGGTAGAGGGCTTCCCGGAGAAAAGCCCCCTCCCGGCCCGGCTGTGCCAGCGGATCCGCCATATCGCCACGGATACGGCGGTACACCGCCTTCCCGCCGAGGAGCCAGATGTCCTCGACATATTCATCCGCCTGGTTGAAGCCCGTGCGGTACCACACGGACTTCGTGACACGCTCGATCTTGTTGCCGATGGAGTAGTGCCACTCCTCGGCAACCTCGAAAACTTCCCGGGGGCACCCGGGAGCATCCCAATGTTTCCTACCCTCGACGTGATACTCGAAAGTTTTCATACCTACTCCCTCCTTTTAAGGATTTCGCATGCATACGGATCGATCTCGCAGAACGCCACCGGCTTGATTCCCGCCCATTCTGCGGCCAGATCAAGGCCTCCGATTGGATTTGTAATATTGCTACATCACCTATTATATGGCGCTACAGCTATCCTGCAATAGGTCTATAGTCCCATTTTTCGTATACGTGCGCTGGTTTTTCGCGCTGCATCACGTTCAAGCTGTTGTGCGCCATAAACCGCACGTGCGTTATATTCATTGCATGCATTCGCATTGCACACTTTACACTGATATTCAGCGTATATACGCGATACAGCTATAGAGTATGTATTTGAGTGTAGTTTTGCGCATTGACGCAAGGCGCCTGGTTCGATGTGTCCTTTACAATTAAGACAATTAATAATAAACTTATAATCGTTTTAGTTTACTGTACATGTATGCATGTACGCACGTAGCATGTGTGTGACGCTTCACAATGCAGCAGGTACTACGGGAGGGTGAAAGCGCAGGGGTCGGCGGAGGCCCCGCGCCTTCCCGCACTTTGGAATCATTTTTGGCTACTAAACAGTGGCAGAAGCCCCAAAAAACATAAAAAAATAAGGCAAAAGCCCTTTGGAGGCTAAAAATGCAGGGAAAAACCGAAAATGAGGCTCCCGAGGTCATCAAAACGGCCGATTTCCTCGTCACCATACACGTCCTGTCAGAGATCATGGGCATCTCAATCCCCACGCTGCGAAAATACGTTAACAATTTCGGTGCCCCGCAGCATTCTCACGGGCTTTACCGTCTGAAGGATTTTGTTCAGTGGTATCTTAAATCATACGGCATCGCCTCGGAGAGCGGCGAGCAGGATGAAGGGGCGGAATCGGACGAGGGGAGCCTGAAGAGGCGTCAGACGAAGGCCGAGACGCGCTACCGGGAGGCCAAGGCGGCGCAGGCGGAGCTCCAGCTCAAGATCCTGCGGGGCGAGTATCTCCCCCGTGAGGAGGTCGAGGCTGAGTGGGCGTCACGGGTGAGCGCTGTGCGCGTCGGGCTTCTTAACTTCGCCAAGGCCCTGCCTCTCGACCTGGTCGGGAAAGACGCGCAAGGGATCG
>JAKPEE010000116.1 GCA_029552125.1 Bacillota bacterium
TGTGGTCAAGTATGATCCGGCGGAGCTTCCTGAGGATGTCGAGGAAACAAGCCTGAAGCTTTACCGCTTTGTGCCGGGGACCGGCTGGGTGGAAGTATCGCCCCAGGGAGTGAACAAGGCAGAAAAATACATCTGGGCTGAGTTGAGTGATTTCAGCACCTTCGCCGTGTTCGGCAAGGCTGCACAGGCTCCGGCTACTCCTGTCCAAGAGTTGCCGAGGACGGGAGGCGTGCAGCTTTACCTGGCTATATCAGCAGCGATTTTAGTAATCGGCGGCCTTTACTTCTTACTCCGGCGAAAAATGCTCAGCGAGAACTAAATCGCGATAGAAGGTTCTGTTGCTAAGATGACAACAAGTGGGGGCTGCTCATTTGGGGCAGCCCCCGCGGTTGATATATAACATATTAAGGTGACAGTACCATTTGCAGGGGCGAGGCATGCCTCGCCCGGCCATCTCTGGGCTACAACCGCATTTCGTCCTCTTATGCCGCCTTGCGCCGCCTGGAAGCCCAGGGGGCTCTTGAGTCATACTGGGGAGAAGAGAGCCAGGGCGGGCGCAGAAAGTACTACCGGGGTACCGAAGCGGGCAAGGTTCTTTACGGCAAGAACTACGATGCATGGCAGACAGTTAAGAATTTGATTGACCAACTGATCGAAAGGCGAAGGGAAGCCTAGCGGCGATGGAGAATTTTAAAAATTACGTTGACAAGTTGTTTGCCGGCTACAAAGAAAGCAAAGAGGTAAGGGAGATTAAGGCCGAGATCCTAAGCAATCCTGAAGCCAGGGTGGCAGATTATCTTGAAGAAGGGATGGCCTAATCCTGCGGTTATCTTCCGGATTCTCTCTTCCAAAAAGGATGAACCCTACCTGAATGCCGTGGCCCCGGTAAACAAGAAAAGGCTAATCAGTTCCCGCAAAGCGGCATGGCTGACCAGGGCTCTATTCATCGCGGTCATGACCGCTTTGACCACGGCCACACGCTTTGGCAGCGATATCTGGTTTGAGCGGGGCGTGCATATCGACAGGCTGTACCAGTTTGCCGAGACCACCGCGGCTTACGCCGTGCCATGCATCACCATAATCCTGCCGCTGCTGTTCAGCAAGGCCTGCATCCTGGCAGATAAACACGAGGTGGATCATTAAAATGAAGAAGAACATTTTAATAATCGCGCTGCTGGTTGTTGGAATATGCGGCCTGGCCCTGGTGGAAGGATATATCAGGCCGGAAATAAGAAAGCGGGAGCAGAATTACCTGGCAGAGCAGAGTGATCCGCTGACTCACGATTTCAGCCGCCTGCTGGAGTTTAAAAGCCGCCACATGGGTGATGCCCCGAACCTGAGCAACCTGAATTACCATCTACCACTGGGCGGCCTAAAGATGAAGTTACAGCTTTATCCGGAGAAGCTTACCGCGGAGATTACCTACGAGGATTCAGTTGCCGGCATGGAGACGGAATTTTTTGAGCGCACGCTGGTCTATAACGCCACGGCCAATTTTGTGCTTATCGACAACCTGGAAGCTTTGATCCTGAACTTTGAGCGATATTCTTATGCCATATCGCGCAGCACGGTGGAAAGCTGGTACGGCGCGACTCTTAAAACCCTGCAGGATGAGACGCGGTGGGCTGAGGAGGTGCAGCATCCGCTTTCCGACAGGGCTTACGTGAAATCCTTTATCGAAGAGAACTTCACCGTGCAGCCGCGAGTGCGTTAAATATGAAGTCTATGCGCCCAAATCAAAAAAAGACCGGACATGCCCACCGCCTGCAGCGCCTGCTCTATTTTGACGGGAATCTGCTCCGGGGGCGTCCCGAAATTTTCCAGGTCGAAGGCGATATCCTCCTCCACGACGGAGGAGACAAACTGCCACCGTTGCCCTGCACCGCTGCAATATAGCCCATAGAAATATAAACCCGGCCAATATATTTATCGATCCCCATACCCTTGAATGGAAGTGAAGCTGCATCTTAACCATTCGTTCAGGTTATACCGGCATTCCGCACTTTTTTGGATTACCAAAAGCCGCCCTATTCAGGCTACCGGGTATGAATGGGGCCAAAGGAGGTAAACAAGATGATCATGGAGGTAATCGCCAAACGGCGCAGTATCCGCCAATATAAGCCCGACCCGGTTTCCGCTGAGCTTATCCACCAGCTTTTGGAGGCAGCCTGCATGGCCCCATCGGCCGGAAACCTGCAGCCCTGGTTTTTTTATGTGATCGAGAACCCCAGGCTTAAACGAGAACTGTCCCGGGTAGCTGTTTCCGGTAAAATCATCGAAAATGCACCGGTGACCATCCTGGTCTGCGCCCTGCCCGAACAGTCGGCTTCCCGTTATGGCGAGCGCGGCGCCTGGCTTTACTGCCTGCAGGATACTGCCGCCGCTGTCCAGAACATGCTGCTGGCCGCCACCGCTCTGGGCCTGGCCACCTGCTGGATCGGCGCCTTTTCCGAGGAAGAGGTGGCCGCCATTTTAGATCTGCCCCTGGAACAGCGGCCGGTGGCCATGGTTACCGTAGGCTACGGAGCCGAAGAGGCGCAGGCTCCGGTGAAAAAGCCTCCCGTAGCGGTAAGCCGCTGGCTAAAATAAAGGCCGCCCCAAGTACGGTAGTTTAAGGCGCCGCACAGTTTAGCAGCAAAGTCAAAAGGGCTGGGGCGGAAAACAATCGCTCCCGGAAGGCCTTTTCAGCGATCGGGGGCGGAAAAAGCGACTTAAAAACGGCGCCCTAAATCGCGGGAGCCGGATCAGTTTTCTTCCTGAACAACGGGTTTTACTGCAGGCGGCTATGCCTGATCAGGCCGGAACAGGCGGTGATCTGTACTCCTCTGGCGGCAAACTGGTCTAAAATGAGGTTCATACCCAGGGAGTCCGAAGCGATATGCCCGGCGATAACCACGTTAAGATGGTATTTTTCTGCTTTTTTGCGGTGCTCTTCTTTCATGTGCATGGCGATGATCGTGCCCACACCGGCGCTGGCCAGTTGTTCGTACGCTGCTTCCGAACCGCTGGTGCCGCCGGTCATATCAATAAATATTTTACCCGCACGGCGGTCAGGGGCGCCGCAGATTATCGTCGGGCCGGCGGCGTGGCGGGCGGCCTGGGCATACTCGGGGATCTCTTTGAGCAGCTCCACCACATCTTTAACCTTGCGCGGGGCTTCCCGGTCGAACAGTGTGGTTAAAAAGCGGAAGACAGAGTTGTCGGCAGGGGTGTGCACGCACATCATGGGAAAACCGAGAAGGCGGGCCGCGTCGATGGTCCTGTTGTGGTTAACGGGCATGAGGCCCCTTTCCACTTCCCTGATCCGCTCTTTTAAAATTCCTTCGGCGATATTTATGGATACGCCCAGGTTATGTAAGATATCTTCCTGCAGATGCATGACCCCGTGTAGACGGGCCAGGGCGGTGCCTTCGGGATGGTGGGCCACGATGGCGTCAATGCGTTGCCCTTTTTCTCTAAGACGGTCAGCCAGCAGCACTTCACCGACCTCTATATCGATACCGGCCAGGATGGAGTTGATCTCCGCCCCGGGGTCGCCGCAGAGAATCCGGGTATCGTCATAGGGGTTCCAAAGCCGGTCCTGGTCAAATTCTTCTTTCTCTTTTTCTTTAAGTTCATGGTAAGCCTGGCGTGTATCGGCCAGGGCCAGCTCTACCCCGCCTTTCCCCCTGGGGTCGGCTTCGATCCCTTGATGTACCGCCAATTCATATAACTCCTGAAGCTTCACCTGTTCCGCCTCCTCTGATAGCCTTTAAGGTTACGCGAACCAAAAACCAATTTTTGTTTAATATTATACCTTAACTCCGGCCTTGATTACAATTGCGTTGTGCCCTGAGAGAACTATGCCGGAGACCGGCCTTTCAACAGGGTTCGCCGCCGGTTTAAAGCAATGCCGGGTGCAGCTTTGGTATCGATCTTTTATTGCCGCCGCTAATATAGAGCGCTATATGAACAGCGGCAAAATCGACATGTTTTATCCGGGGGCTCTCCGATGACGCCGTGTCGCAACTGGTCCGGTTGCTGGATGTGGCGGACAGTGAGATGCCTGCTTTATCGAAACTGACTTATCCTATCGAAAGCAGCGGCTCTCAGGGCAGAAGTGGCAGTCGTGCAACTGGTCGCGCTATCAAGCCGGGCTGGTTTTGCAGGAATATACCCTGCAGCCCCGGGATTGGGTCAGATCTCCAGTCGAGGCTGGCGAAAGGGAAGCATTTGCCGGTTGAGAGATTATCAACCAATTTTAGTAGCGAGATAGCAATTTAAAAAGGGTTGGCCCTTTAAACGGTGAATTAATGTAGTGGCCCGGGGAAAACGCTTTTAAGTTCCGGGCGAGTACCTATTGTGGCGGAGGTGGACAGTAGTGGAATTAAGCAAGTGCGTGGCCCTGGTTACCGGCGGGGCTTCCGGCCTGGGTGAAGCGGTGGTTTTAAAGATTGTCGGGAGCGGCGGCAAAGCGGTCATCCTGGATCTGGACGAGGAAAAAGGGGAGGCCCTGGCCGGTGAACTGGCCGGCGGAGCTGTCTTTATGAAGGCGGATGTGACAGACGAAGACAGTGTTGCTAGCGCCGTGGAAGCCGCGGTGCGCCGCTTTGGAAAGATCAACGTGGTGGTCAATTGTGCCGGCATCGCCCCGGCGGCCAAAGTAGTAGGCAAGCAGGGGCCGCACGACCTGGCGTTATTTACTAAGGTCATCCAGGTAAATCTAATTGGTACTTTTAATGTGATCCGGCTGGCCGCGGCCAGGATGATCGAAAACGAGCCCGGTGAAGATGGGGAGAGGGGCGTAATTATCAATACCGCTTCTGTGGCCGCTTTCGAAGGCCAGATCGGCCAGGCCGCTTACAGCGCCTCCAAGGGAGGTATCGTCGGCATGACCCTGCCCATTGCCCGGGAGCTGGCTTCTTCAGGCCTCCGGGTGGTAACCGTGGCTCCGGGAATCATGGAGACGCCGATGCTCATGGGTATGCCCGATCACGTTCGCGAAGCCCTGGGCAAGATGGTGCCTTTCCCGCAGCGCCTGGGAAAACCGCGGGAGTTCGCCATGCTGGTGCGCCAGATAGTGGAGAATCCGCTGATCAACGGCACCACCATCCGCCTGGATGGCGCCATCCGCATGCAGCCGAAGTAGCATTGCTTTTACGGGGATTTTGGCTGGCCGGCCGCATCTTGTTACCGTCAAGTTCAGCCCTGCAGTAACTGCGCCCGGTGGCGTTTACTGTAGAGAACTTTGATTACGGTAACTTTTTTTCTTCTGCAGGTACAGGACAAAAGATGAACTGGTAACCAACCGAAGTTTGCCTGAAGCCCTGGCCGGCCAGGCGTGTGCCGGAAATAAGGGAGCGTGGCGTCAAGGCAGTTGGCCGGGTTGTTTACAGAGGCCCTGGTTCGCGGTCAATCGGTTACCGTAAAGCGGGCCACCTCCGGTGAAGCGAGGTATTCCCAGTGGCCGCGCACGCCGCGGGAGAGGGCGCCCAATTCCAGGTGGAGCATGGCAATGCCGCAATCGAGGCGCGGGGATAGCTTACCTATTGGGGGTTTGTTCAGGGATATAGTGATACTATTTTTAGCTACTGTAAAACGCCAGGGCTGGCGGTTGCAAGCCGATGGAGCCAGGCGGGCTGCTTCCAAGGCTGCTTCCGCCCAGGAAGGCCACTGTTCCCGGGGCAAACCGGTACATAGTTTTTCCAGGGGCTTTCGATTGTGGCCTCCTGACGGGTGCTTTAAATAGGGGAAACCTACTGTGGCGATGGCCAGCACTTCCTCTCCCGGCGCCGTTTTGAGCAGGCCGGCTACTGCTCCGGCTTTAAAAGTACCCCCGACCCAGCAGGTAGCCAGTTGGTTGGCCGTGGCCTCAAGAATAAAACATTCCCCCAGGTAGCCGGTTTCCTCGGCCACATGCTCATCCCCCGTAGCGCCGATGAACGCGGCATAAGCCCGGGCCCCTTTGATTTTTCCGAATGGGCCGATGATGCCCTTTAGTACCGGATCCGGGCTTTCCGTTAGCAGCTCGATCCGGGCGCTGCGGCGGGTCTCATTCAACTTAGTAATAACATGCCAGAGCTGATAGACCAGCTCCTGGGGCAAATACTGGGGGAAGTAGCGCCGGCAGGAACGGCGTTTACTGATAGCCCTGTACCACTTTTCCACCGGAAGCTCCATGGGAAAACCTCATTTCCGTTTGTATTGGTCTTCCTGCTTCCCCGAACAGGAAAAGGCCATCGCCCTGTCCCGGGTTTTGCCGGAAACCCGCTAGCTCTATTTTACCGCTTTAATACCATTTACACCATGCTTTTTGCCAGACCCGCAAGCAGAAGCTGTTTTGGCAAAAGGGAGGCCCCGGTTGGTTACCATAACCATATTTTATTTACCGCATCACCTTGACGAGGTAAACCGGCCGGCTGTTGAAAAGTGGTGTATCTTTTGTTACGATAACTGCGGAAGTATTCTGCCAGCAATTCGGGGGAGTGAAAGGAATGCCGCGCCCGCACAAACCGCGCCGCGTCCAGGCGTTGCCCCAGGTTACTTACTTTAAACCTACAGGCATTCCCATGTCTTATCTGGAAGAGATTGTCCTGACGGTGGACGAACTGGAAGCGCTGCGGTTAAAAGATCTGGAGAAGCTGGAGCAACATGATTGCGCTGTGCGCATGAACGTGGCCCAGAGTACGCTGCAGCGGATTCTCACTGCGGCCCGGGAGAAAGTGACCCGGGCTATCGTTGAGGGTAAAGCACTGCGCATTCACGGCGGCGTCTATGCCCTGGCCGGGGAGTGGCACTGCCCCCGCTGCCGCCGTGGAATGGAGTATTTTGAAGCGACTGCGCAAGACATCTGCCCCGATTGCAGCGATGAGCCGCCTAAAAACGGGGAATAGAGATCTTTGGCCTGCCCCTTGATTCCCCCGGTATGCCCCGTTTCTACGCCTCCCGGCTAGAGATAAATTAACTTGCTTCTCCAGGGGAGGTTTTAACCATGCCTGGTACGGTTAAGATTGCTACCATTATAAAGCCGCGTGGAGCCGGTGCTGCGCGGCGAGCGCCCAGGGAAGCACCTTTAACTCTTTTTATCTTTAACAATTGTCTACTGCGTTTTCAGGGGAGATCTTATGCTGCAGAAAAAGATTATCTTTAAAAGCGGCCCTTTGAAGCTGGAGGGGCGTCTGCTGCTCCCGCCTGCCGCTTCCGGCACAGTGCCCGGGGTGGTCTTCTGCCACCCCCACCCGCTTTACGGGGGCAATATGCACAATAACGTTACTTTGGCCGTTGGCAGAGCCCTCGCTGCCAGGGGTATGGCGGTACTGTTATTCAACTTTCGCGGGGTAGGCCTGAGCGAAGGTATTTACGATGACGGCCGCGGTGAGATCGATGACGCCCGGGCTGCAATATCCTTTTTAGCCGGCTGCGGCGAAATCGACCGGCAGCGGCTGGGCCTGGGCGGCTATTCTTTCGGTGCTACAGTAGCCCTGGCCGCTGCAATGCGCGATGAAGCCGTCAAGGCCGTAGCTGCGGTTTCCCCTCCTGTATTGCCGCATTTAAGCAGGCCTATACCGCGCCTGGTAATCTGCGGGACCAAAGACACCCTGGTCCCCGTCTCCGGGATCTTGAACGAAAAAGAACGCATTGCCGGCGATGGCTCCGGTTTGGTTGAAGTTGTTGAAGGGGCCGATCACTTCTGGAGCGGCTATGAAGAGAAACTGGCCGCTCTTGTCGTCGCATTTTATGGCCGGCTTTTTTTAAATTGACCCGCTGAAGAAATGTACGCTTCCACCACCGGTACATAGTGCGCCGCCAGGCGCCGAAAGCGGAGCCGCCGGCTAGAGCAAGCAGCCCGGGGTGTCCATGAGCAGCACTTTAGGAGGGTCTTCTACCGTGTGGCTTGCCGCTCCTATTTTTTTGGCGTAAGCGGTAACGGCCATCACAAAAATCAGGGTCATCATGATTATACATACGGAAGTGATGTAAAAAATTCGCATCAACCGCATCAATCTCCCCCCGATAGATAATAAATTGACAGGCTCACTGGATACAGGTTTACTCTTACCCTTGTTTCTTCGCTTAAAGCCATGTTTTCAATTACCTCATCAGACCGGCGGTAACCATACCGGGCACTGGCCTTACCGGTCCATATTATATTTCCCCCTTTTGCTTTAGCCCCGTGCGCATGGCAGCCTGTGCTGAAAGATTAATGGTATTGCCCTTGATAAAAAGCCCAACCAGGGGCTTGATTTGACCGGTTACCTCCACCATGGACCATGGGTTGTTTTCACCGCCACCGGGCCTGACATTAACTTCAGCCAGGGCAACAGGGGTTGCCTGCATATAGTTTTGCACGGCAGAGAGGCAGTCTTCGCCGGCCGCTGCGGCCCTGGCTCCTTCCCGGGCGGCACTAATAACAGTCATCTGGGCGTGGAAAAGCCAGCCGAACTCAATTATTCCCAGTAGCAGCAGCACCAGGGGTAATGAAACCAGGGCAAACTCGGCCAGAGCCTGGCCCTTGGGTTCACTTTTTATTTTTTTCAGGCAGGTCAACAGATAGTGCATCATAACCCATCTCCAGGTCTAGATTAAGAGGGCGCGTCCGCTGCGAGGTAGCTGGCTTTAGATGGGTGGGTGAACAGGTTTTTTTGCAGAAAAGTCCCTCCTTTCTGAGCTGAGGGACCGACAAGAGGTAGACAAAAAACCCGTTTCGGTAGCCAGGCTGTCATAGCCGTATCTTTTACGGCCTAAGACCCTTTAGCTTTGCGCCCCTGCCTTTCGGCAGGTTTGCCTTTGTCGGTCAGGTATTCTTGCTCATTTTATTTTTTACCCCGGCCCGTTTACCAGGAATCGAACCGGGCTAAACATAAACCTGTGGATGATATTCATCCAGTTACTAAAAGCATATAAGCAAAGCACCTTCCCTGTCAACAGACTTGCACGCCTGTCTGCCCCCGTTTCCTGCCTTCATTTCTATTTTAAGGCTTATATATTTAAAAATTGGCAAGTTAAACCCTTTTTCTAGATTTTGTTTCCCGGGCAGAAAGGGGCTGCCGGATCAGGCCGGCTTCTCCAGGGCTCCTTGCAACAGGCTCTGGTTTCTGCACTAAATACTGGCGGATAGGGGATCCAACCCGACAATATGGCGCAGGATCCGGATGGCGTCACCTACATCTACTTTTTCGTCTTCATTCACATCAGCCGCGGCAAAGCGGTTCCCGGCCAGCGTTTCCAGCCCGACCACGCTGCGCAGGACAAGGATGGCATCAGCCACATCGATTTTTCCATCGTTGTTCACATCACCGGGAATATAGCTCCCGCTTTCCACAATGGTTACTATCCTGGCGGCGGACCAGGGTGATTCCGTGAATGGCTCTTCAGTGCAGCGGGCCTGCGCCCTGACTGCATAAATACCTGCGGCACTCCAGGAGTGTGCGGCGCTGCCGCCGTTCCATCCGGAATAGGAACCGTCGCCCCAATCGAAGCGGTACTCGACACCATGGCCCTGGAGGCAGGCGGAGCCTGCCGCAGTATAGCTGTAGGCTGTTCCGGGCAGGCCGGAGGAGGGGCCGGCGGGGGTAAAGGGGCTGACCACCAGGCAACTGTCCCCAACCGCTGTTTCCACGGCGCTGTAAGCATCAGCCAGGCCGTAGCCGTAAATAAAATCATAACCGGGGCTGCCCTTATCTGCGGCTGAATCAAGTAATATCTGGCGAATTTCGGCGGCGCTCTTTTCAGGCGCTGCCGACCAGGCCAGTGCCGCCACGGCGGCGGCGTGGGAAACCGCAGCGCTGGTGCCGTGGAAAGGGGAGGGAAAATCGCCGGCACCGCTGATGCTGACCCCGGCAATACCGCTTAAATCAGGCTTGTTCCGGGTTTCCTGATCAGGGAAAACAACGGCGGCGGGGCCCCGCGATGAATAGGCGGCAATCGTGTCCGGGTCGCCCGCGTCCAGAGCCCCTACAGCCAGCACCCCTGGTACCGCGGGGTGGCCGAAGATAGAGCCGGCAGCGGTGATATTTTCCCGATAGGTATGGGCACCGTAGATATATACTTTCAGCATCCGGTCAGCCCCGTTATATTTTTTAACGCAGATCCGGGCATCAAAGGCGGCGCCGCTGCTGTTGGTATACCGGATTACTTCCAGGGGGGGGTCCGCACCGGATTGTGTATTTTCGCTAGCGGCAATTGGAATAGGGGAATGCCCGGTAAAAAGGTAGATATCATAGTCGTTGGCTGACCCGCCCCAGGGGTCGTCCCACTGCAGTACTGCCGTAAGCTGCTGCCCCGGCTCCAGCCGCACATACAGATCTTTAAAAGAAGTAGCGCCGCGGCTGAAATCGTGCCAGTCATCTTCTTCACCGCTGTCCCGGTAAAACATGCCCTGGTAGTGGCTTTGGGCGGCATTGCCGGCAGCGGAAAGGTAAAGGATATCTTGTTGTTCAATGACTGAAGCAATATGCTGCGCCACAATCCCGTCTTCGAAAAAGGGTTCTTCCACCCAGCAGACGTCGTCGACAATAATCCGGCAGCCTGCTGCCACCAGGGCGTCCACGGCGTCGTTAAAGGCCAGAATATTTCCGCCGTGGTCATGAAAATATAAATCGGCTGCGGGGGCCAGGTCATGGATTATCTCCAGCATGGCCGTGCCCTCGTCGCCGCCGATGTTGTTGCTTAAAATATTCAGGCCGGCCGGTAGATCGCCGCTATCGCGGGAACTTTCCCAGTTGTCCACGCCACCGGAGATGACCCCGATTTTTATGCCGGAGCCGTTTACGCCAAAGGTGCTGCGGGCCAGGTTGGCCCAGTGCAGGGCATCCCCGGCGCTGGTTACAGAGCCGGCCCGGGTCAGCGGCGGCAGCACGGCGCGCACCGCCTGTACTTCCTTCCGGGACGCCAGCTCTTCCAGCCTGTCCAGGTAGATTCGGGCCGCAACGACACCGGAGCTTTCATCCCGGTTGTCCACTTTCCAGGCATAGTCATCAATGATGTTTAAGGCCGTATTATCCTTGAGAAAAATGTAAACGCTGGCTGTCTCCCGGGGGGGAGGCTCTGCCCCGTCACTTAAGTCTTTGATCTGCAGCGGCGCGATCTTTTTCCCCTGCAATAAACCCTGCAGGATGCTGTCCATTTTGCGGTAAGCTTGAGGCAGCTTTTCTTTATCCGGCCCCGGCAGCATTTTTTCAGCAACGGGTAAATGATCAAGCTCCAGTTCATTTCCTGTGCCGGCAATAACAGAACCGGCCAGGAGGAACAGGATTGATACCAGTAAAATCCATACCGGCAGCAGGCTCAAGCGCAATCTCTTGTTTCTGTGCATTCGATCTCCTCCCGGGCGGGACAGGGCAGCGGGATGGCCGTTCCTGTCCCCAATTATTAACGGCTCTAAAAAAAGAAGGCTTTTTTACATACCCCCATGTCCCTGCAATTCGGGGCAACTGAAAGCATGATCAAATTCATTTCCATACTGAATACTGAATACTCAATACTCAATACTGTTTTTTCAGCGGAGCAATGGCGGCTCCAGCGTCACCGCGTCTCCTTCCATAGTGCCTGTCTGGGCAAATGTCCCCGCAGGGGCTTCAAGGACATAGGCGGCTTCTTTGATGACCGGACTGAATCGGCAGGGCGGCATGCGGTGGATGAGGCGGCAGAGTCTGCCCTGAGGATCCACAAAACCCACATCAATGGGGAATCTCATGCCGCAGGTATGGACCGACCGGCAGGGCACAAGCAGCAGCCCCTGGCCGGAAGGCAGCGCATTAGTGCCTAAAAGCCCTTTCAGGCGGCTGCCGAAACGATCGGCCACCCGCGCCTCCTTTAATAGCACCGTTTGCCTGGTTGCGTTGATCACTTTCACCGTTTGGAACATAAACTTACATCTTCCCTTCCAGGATGTTGACGCCGCGGTGTTCCTGTTCCGGCGCTTTTAACCGGGGCTCCTCGTAACGGAAGGTGAAGCCTCCTGATTGAAAAATCATCCCGTGCTCCAGCTCCAGGCAGGTAAACACCTGGCCGTCTTTTTCCACGATGCCGGGAGGGGTGGCCCGCAGTATTTTCCTAACCGGCGTCCCCTTTTTCAGCAGTGCCTGCCACCCTTTGAGGAAACGGGGCAGGCGTCCTGCCGGCTGCACGGTGATGATCAGTGAGTAAGCATACTCGCTGCCGGGGATGAAGAAGTCTCCCTTGTTTTCCGGGTCAAAAGAAATAACCGCCGTATTTTTCCGGAGCCGGGAGAGGGCCAGTTTTTCTTCCGGGGGTGGGGTGGCGTCAGTGGCGTTATCGCGGTAATAATGCAGCTGGCCCGGCCTCTCCCCCGGGTAAACCAGAAGGTAGTAGAGCAGCAGGCCGCCCCCGAAAAGCATCAGGACGCAGAAGAAGATGCCTTTAAGGAACAGGGTAGCAGGGCCCGGCGCGGTGAAGCGATAGAGCAGGTAGCCGGTAGGGGTTAATATTTCCACGGCCCGGTTGAGCTCCGCCGCCTCCACCACTGTCAGGGGGTGGGCGGCTTCCAGGCGAAGTGGCAGCGCATGGGTGCCCAATGCAGCGGAGGGGCTTACCTCTATTTTTAGCGCAGCGGTTATGGCCTGGCCAGGTTTGAGCGTAAACCCGGTTTCCGGGGTGCTGAGAGCGCCGCCGGGGGGCAGGTAAATTTTGAGTGTCTCCTCAAAGGGTGAGCAGTTTTTCACCGTTAAGGGAAGTATGAGGCTGCGGCCCGGCGCCGCGCAGAGCCTTCCCCGGCCCGGTGTCACGATAATTCTGCCGGCCCGGTGCACGGCAACAGGACCCAGGTTCTTTTCCAGTAAAAAATCTTCGCCGCGGTAGCGCCCTACCGCCTGCAGGATCGCTGTAGCCTCTCCTTCCAGATTAAGGGTAAAGCGGTTGGACCAGAAGCCGTCCCGAGGCGTATCTTTAAGCTGCCCGGAAGCGCCGCCTTCGAGCAGGGGCACGGTCACCCGCGTACCGCCGCCGTAGTCAAGCACAAAATTATAGTAGTTCATTTCCAGCTCCCCTCCGCCGCTGATGCGGTGGCTTCCTAAAAATAGTGAAGCCTCCGGGGCCAGGGCTTCGCCCAGGCGGTAGCTGTTTTTCAGTTGAAATTCGGCTTCCGGGCGGGGCAGGGATCTTACATATACCTGTGCAGAAGCCCGGGCTGCTGTTTTACCGTCACAGGCTACCGTGACCAGGATTTCATAAACCCCGGGCCGGTCAGTGAAGTTATAAGAACCGGTATAGATATTGCCGTCTTTTTGAAGGGAAACCTGTTGGGGGCGTTCCAGTTCAGGGCCGGTGACCTGCAGGAGCACTTCAGGGGATCGTCCGGAGTGAGAATCCAGCCCGCTTAAGTGCACCTCCAGGGGGATTTCTTCCCCCGCGGGAATAATCGCCCCGGAAGAGGGCTGCAGGATCCAGGCTTTGAGCGGGTTGTCGGCGCTGCCCAGGATTTTAAAGACGCCGCTGCCGGAAATAGTCGCCTCCCACTGTCCCTGCATTGCCTCTCCAGGCTCGTGGAAGAGGATCATGGCATAATCGCGGCCGCGGATAATGGAGGGGTTGTCGCCTCTGCTTTGCACTCCCGGCGGCGGTTTTAAGGAAAGGTCAAAGCCGCCTCCAGCCTGGTTTTCAATGACCAGGTTTACCTGGAGCGCCTCCGGCTCCACACGAAAGGCAAATGTTTGGGCGTCTCCCTCCAGGGTTGCCTGCCGGTCAATCAGGCGCTGCCTGTTTTTTAATGTTTCCAGCAGCTCGAAAAAGGAGGCCAGCAGTTTTTGCGGCGTGTCCAGGAGATAGTGACCGCCCCGGGTCAGCAGGGATATTTTTTCAATAATCGCGGGACCGATCTCGTCGCTGAAGGCGATTGTATAAACCGGCAGGCCGGCAGCAGTAAAGCGGTTGACCGTTTCCCACATGATCTCCAGGTAAGCCTGCCTGTAGTGCGGGTCGCTGCGGTAGAGTTCGTCCGGAAGGGGATCCCCGTCGGTTAAGAAAACCACCACCGGGCGAAGTTCTTCTTTGTTTACCGCCGCCAGTTCATCAAAAGCGGCCTGCAGTGCCGCCGTATAATCGGTATAGCCCCCCGGATCCAGCCGGGAAGCCAGGGCGGCTTTGAACTGCGCTTTGCTGGCGGCGCCGCCCAGTTGTTGCAGGGGTACAACCCGGTGAACCTTCTGATCAAAGGTGATTATGGCCAGGCGGTCCAGGGGGCCCAGCAGGTCAATGAACATGTCGGCGGCGGTTTCCCGCAGCCGGCCCGGATCGGTATAGCTCATGCTGGCCGAAGTATCGATAACCAGGGCGATGGCCAGGTTTTCCATGGCCCGGTCCCCATAAGCATTGCTGCTTGCGGAATGGGCGACAGCGGCCGTGGTGGCAGCCGCCAGTAGCAGTAGCAGGGCTGTATAGCGTCTGAAATGTTTGGGCAAGATCACGCACCCCTTAAAAATATGAGCGGAAAATCTCCATCAGCTTAATCGCTGTGGGGCCCAGAAGAACCACAAACAGCGCCGGAAAGATTAAAAAAACCATGGGGAACAACATTTTAATGGGCGCCTGCATGGCCGCCTGCTCCACCCGCTGCCTGCGCTTTTGGCGAATGGCTCCCGCCTGGACGCGCAGCGTCCTGGCCAGGTTGGTGCCGAGGCGCTCTGACTGGATAATGGCGCTGACAACGGTGCTTAAATCGCTCACGCCGGTGCGCCTGACCAGGCTGCGCAGCGCCTCTTCCCGGATTTTACCGAGGCGGATCTCTTCCAGCATGCGCGAGATTTCGTCGCTTAAGATACCGGTTTTTTGTTCAGCGACACGCTTTAACGACATATCGAAGCTCAAACCCGCTTCCACGCTGACCAGCAGCAAATCCAGCATATCGGGCAGCTCTTTCTGGATCAGGGACTGGCGTTTTTTGATCTTTGCATTCAGCGTCAACGCCGGAAGAGCGTACCCTAGTGCGGCCACCAGCAGCGCGGTCAGAATAGCTCTCGCTCCGCCCATGCTGAAGAAAACCGCCAGGGTCACGCCCCCGCCCAGGAAAAGAACCCCGGCCAGCAGTTGCAGCATGATCAAGTTGCCGGCGTTGAGGTTGGCCGGGCTCCCGGCATGGATCAGCTTCAGCTCGTTTTTCTGCAAAATTTCCCTTGGCGTAAGCCTGACCAGGGCGCCGCCCGCGGCGGCCAGGGCTGGCCTCACTACCCGGGCCAGAAAGGGCTGCTGCAGTTCATCATCCTTTTCGCCTGCCGGCGGCCCCATCTGCCGGATCTGTTCCAGGCGGCTTTGCACAAAGAGCTTTCCTCTCCGGAGGAATCGGATGAACAGGCCGGCCAACAGGGTGGAAGTTATAAATACCAGCATATGGATCAGCCAGAACATGATTGACTCCTTTTCTAGACCTCAATGTTTATTATTCGGCGCAAGACCAGGATCCCCAGGATTTGGAAGAAAACAGCCGCGCCAAACATGAACAACCCCAGCGGCTCGGTGAATAATAAGGACATATAGCCCGGGTTTATGGCGAAAATGAAAGCCATCACCCCCGGCGGCAGCAGGCTGATGATCAGGGCGGTTATACGGCCCTGGGTAGTGAGGGTTTTAATCTCGCCCTTGATCCGGATCCGTTCCCGCACGGTATGAGCCACGTTATCTAAGATTTCAGCCAGGTTGCCTCCCACCTGCCTCTGGATCAGCAGGGCGGTGACCACCATCTCCAGGTCGTCGCTGTCGGTGCTGTCGGAAAGCTCCTGCAAGGCTTCGCCCATGGGCTTGCCCAGCTGGTTTTTGCGGATGACCCGGTTGAATTCTTCCGCTATGGGCGGGCCCATCTCCTGGATCAGCACACCCAGGGCCTGGGTAAAACTGAAACCGGCCCGCAGCCCGTTGGTGATGATATCCAGGGCGTCGGGAAGCTGCTGGTTGAGCAGCTCCGTGCGCCGCCGCCTGCGGCGGTTGACAGTGTAGAACGGGAGGTAGAAGGCGGCGGCGCCGCAGATAGCGCCAAAGAGCAGGGATTCCGTCATCAGCCAGCACAAAAACAGGGCCCCCAGCGCGCAGACAAAAGCGAGTCCGGTCAGCTCTTCAGCTTTAATGGGCAGCCGGGCCCGGGCCAGTTTATCCTGGAGGCGATCAAGGGTGGACCTTCCGGAAATGACCCGGCCGATACCGCCCAGAAGGCGGTAAGTGCCGGCCCTGATCGACCTGGAGGACTCGTCCTCCGGGGAAGGGACTGCACCGGGCTCGACCTGGCCGGCCAGGCGATCCCTGATTATTTTGCGGCTGTAGAAGAGACGATCGTAAAGCGCCGCCGCCAGGCAGGTTACCGTCAGGAAGGTGCCGCTTAAAACGACAAGGTGTAAAAACATGTCTTTAATACCTCCTGCCGCCGCGGTTTTCCACCGGCTGGAACAAACTCAGGGGGATATTTTCACCGAAGGCCTGAAATTTGTCCATAAAGGAAGGGGTAAGCCCCGTGGGCACATGTTTTCCCATGACCCGGCCCCGTTCGTTAAGCCCGCTCTGGCGGAAGACAAAGAGATCCTGCAGGGTGATGGTATCGCCTTCCATGCCCACCACTTCTGTGATCTGGGAAATTTTGCGCGTCCCGTCGGGGTAGCGGGACTGGTGAATGATCAGATCTATGGCCGAGGCGATCTGCTCCCGGATGGCGCGGTGCGGCAGATCCATCCCCGCCATCAGGATCATTGTTTCCAGGCGGGAGAGGGCGTCGCGGGGACTATTGGCGTGCAGGGTGGAGATGGAGCCATCATGTCCGGTATTCATGGCCTGCATCATATCCAGCGCTTCGCCGCCGCGCACTTCGCCCACAACAATGCGGTCCGGGCGCATGCGCAGAGAGTTGCGCACCAGGTCGTGAATGGTGATGCGGCCTTTACCTTCGCTGTTAGCGGGACGGCTTTCCAGGGTAATCACGTGCTCCTGCTTTAACTGCAGCTCCGCCGCGTCTTCAATGGTAATGATTCTCTCGGAGCCGGAGATAAACCCCGAGAGTACGTTTAAAGTGGTGGTCTTGCCGCTGCCGGTACCTCCGGAAACGATAATATTGAGCCGCGCTCTGACACAGGCGCGCAGGAAATGGGCAATTTCTTGGGTCAGGGTGCCGTTGGAGATTAAATCCTCCAGGCTGAGCGAATCGGTGGCGAATTTACGAATGGTCAGGGTAGGCCCCTTGATGGCCAGGGGCGGGATAATGGCGTTCACCCGGGATCCGTCAGGCAGGCGGGCGTCTACCATGGGCGAGCTTTCGTCAATTCTCCGGCCCAGTGGGGTGACGATTTTTTCAATGGTATGCAGCACATGGGCGTCGTCCCTGAAGGTAATGTCGGTTTTGTGAATAATGCCGTTTCTTTCCACGTAAACCTGCCGGTAGCCGTTAACCATGATTTCGGTCACCGTGGGATCGGTGAGCAGGGAATTAATGGGCCCGAAGCCGAAGACCTCGTCGGTTACATACTGCACCACCTTCTGCTTGTCCAGCTGCGAAAGGTGGCTCTGTTTTTCGGCGGCGACCCGCACCATTATGCTGGTCACCTTCTCGTGAAAGTTTTTTTGCTCCGCGGCATTCATTTTTTCCATAACCGCTTTATCCCCGAACTCGTCGATCAACCGGGTCAGTGTTTCCAGGGCGATCGCTTCCAGCTCTTTTTTCTTGGCGGAAAGCCCTTCCGCGGAGACGTGGTTTAATAATCCTGATGGAGCTTCTCTGCCAGCCATTATGTGTTAATCCCACCTTTCTCTGTCCTGCCTGTGCCGGCACGCGCTGTGATCGGTTAAACAGCGGCGCCGCCTCTGGCTATCTTCCCGGCTATATTTTCCACGCTGCGGTTAACTTTGGAGCGGGGGTAAAGCCGCCCCAGGGGGATACCCTTGTTCATGGAATCGGTAACCAGTTTAATATCCAGGGGCAGGGTGCCGAAGAGAGGCTGCCCCAGTGTTGCCTCCACATCTTTGGTGCGGATGTCCGCACACAGGCCCGCTTTGTTCAGAACCAGCCTGATCTTGTTTGCGGCGAAGTTCAGCGAATCCAGGGTGTTGAGGCAGGCTTTCAGGTTGCGGATGGCCGACACCTCGGGAGTGGTAACCAGCAGCAGCAGGTTGCTCATCTGAAATACCGGATCCAGGATGGGGGAAAAACGAGCCGGCATATCCACCACCACGTAATCAAAAGAGCTCTGCAGCAGCTTGATGATGGTTTCCACGTGCTCTCCATTGATAAATTCGTTCATGCGCGGCTGCACATTGGCCGCCAGCATCCAGATCCCCGAAGGGTGGGGAATTAAGAAGCTTTCCATGAGGTCGCGGTCCAGGTTGGCAATTTCATTAACCACGTCTGAGATGGTATAGCGCGGCGCAATATCCAGGGCCAGGGAGGCGTTGCCGAAATCCAGGTCCAGGTCCACCAGCACCACCCTGGCCGAGTTTTCTTTCGCCAGGGCAAAAGCCAGGTTGGTGGCCAGAAAAGTCTTGCCCACCCCTCCCTTGGTGCTGAAAACAACAGCCAACTGCCCCTGCTGAAATTTTTTACGCTGCCGGGGACTGCTTTGGGCGCGGCGCTGGTGCGCCTTTTTCATGCTCTGGTAGCTGCGGTAGATGGAATCGATCAGCTTGGCCGGGGAGAAAGGGTAAATCAGGACATCTTTCGCCCCGGAGAAAATAGCCCGGCGCATGACCTCTTCCTGTAAACGGCTTTCCAGGATAATCAGCGCTGTTTCGGGGCACCTGGCGGAAAGGGATTCTGCCAGCCTGTAGCCGTCTCCCTCCACGGAAGCATCAACGAGGATGACATCGGCCTCGTCAGTTTCAGCAAAGGCCAGCGCTTCCGCCGTGTTGACGGCCTGGCCGGCTAGCAGGATATACTCCACGTGGGTCAGGGCACCGGTGATCATATTTTTCAGTTCATCCTGCCCGGAGATGATAAAAATCTTTATTTTCTCCATTTATACAATCACCTCTCCCTGAAGGTTTCGAAGTTGTCCGGGCTGTATGAATCCAGTTCCACCGTCCCGGTATCCACAGGTGAGCGCAGGGTCAGGTGGAAGGATCCGCTGATAAAAGCAAAAGCCAGCACTTCAGCCTGGGCCGGCGTTACGGCCAGGGTAACGGTGCTAACGTGCTGCGGCTCGGCGGTATCCATGTCGCCGGGATTGTCGCCGGCCGCCAGAACCGCCACATTCTGCAGCACTGTATAGGTGATCGTTTCTTCGTGAATCCGCTCGTCCTGGTATGTTACCAGCACGTCCACCCTGTCTCCTGCGGCGATATACCCGGCCACCCCGGTGACCTCGTTGACGGGGATGGATATGGCGCGCATGTTGTCGGGGATACGGTAGGAAAGAGTGCCCCGCAGCTTGTCGGCAATGACCCGGTCGGCCAGAACCTGTTCACCCTCGATAATTTCCGCCCGGGTAATACCGCCGGTAGCGTCGTTAAGGCTGCGAAACGCGGCTGGATGAATCGATTCTGCCGGTAGCTCTGTTACTTCCAACATCTCGGCGGTGATGCGGGTGTGGGCGGGGATAGTCCTGGCGGCTATTACTACCGCGGTTTTTTCCTGCTCAATGACGGCTGCCTGGCGAAGGCTTTTTAAGTACATGTTCAGGGCGATCACGGTAATCAGCCCCAGGGCGGCGGCAGCGATCCAGATGCGTGTGTTATATTTCAAGCGTCTCACACTCCTCTTTGCGGCAGGCTGTCTGGTTACGGCTTCTTTAAGAATTTAATGGATCAGCTTGACCACGCGAATCCCGTAATCGTAGGCGGGATCCTGCGAGATTTCTATAAAATAGCGGGCGGGAATAAATTTATCCGTCAAAAAACGGCCGACGATGGTTCCCTTGGGATAATCCCGGTCCGCATCCTGCTTTTTCTCGTAACCCTCTTCGTAGGCGCTGTAAAGCCGGGGAACGTCCGGAAAGTGGGCATAGACTGAACCGCGCCCGTACCAGCGGTTGTTCTCTTCTTTGGTGACGGCAGTAATAACGTCCAGGATTTCGTAGGCGGCAAAGCCGACAATCACCACCGTGGTATGCCCATGGCCAGTGATCTCGCGGATAATGGGAATAACGCCGTCCATGGTCACCCCGGAGTTCGGGTCTTTGGCCCGCTGCATCCTGGTTTCCACCGAATTGATATTGGCAGCCACCTTGCCTGTCTCAGTGGCATTGGTGATCTCGTCGCCGACCTGAAAATACATCTCGCTTTCCTCGCCGGCCATGACATCTTTAATTCCTTTTTTGCCGGCCGTGTCTGTTCTTAAAAAACCCCAGTTTCCGGAGGCGTAATCTTCCTGGCGGACCAGGAGGAGCACCTCGCCCTGCGGCAGCTCGTCCCCCTCTTCGAGGACATAGAAGATGGGCAAAATATTCTGGAAAGAGGTAGGGTAGCCCCAGGTAGCCACAGCCTGCGCCATAATGTCCTGGCTGGTTAAGCCCAGCAATCTGCCGAAATAGTACTCCTTGTTTACCCCCACGTTGGCCACCAGGGCCTGATAGCTCTGGTTGTCACGGGTGATCGTTTCCACAGTGATATCTTCAGTCAGCGTGGCCCCGTTCTCCCGGGCGTACTTGCGGGCCACCTCTATAGCTGCTTCAGTATCTCCGCTCATGGCCAGCTCTCTGGCTCCGGCCAGGACTGCGGCGTCGGCAGCGGTAACCATGGCGCGGCGTTCTACGTAAAACAGGCCCACATCTACAACCAGGGCGACAATACCGAAAAGGACGGTCATAATTGCGGCTACCATGATCAATACGTTGCCCCGTTCATTTTTCAACAGGCCGAGTTTCATCGATCATTCCTCCCGCAGAGTTTATTCCTGGCGCATGGTCGCTTCCGCTGACAGGTTGACGGTGTGGGTGACAAACAGCCCTACCAGCGGCTCTATGCGGCCGGATACCCGTACCAGGTTCCAGCGGTCCGCCGCTTTGCCGCCCGGCACGACGAAGACTTCCGTCAGGTCAACGGCGGTAGAGGATAAGTGCCGCTCCACGGCAAGGCGGGGATCTTCACCCACGGCCGCGGCCCGGGCGCCTTCTCGGGCCGCGCTGGTTATCGTGATCTGCGCGTTGAAGAGCCAGCCGAACTCGATCATACCCAGCAGTAGCAACAGTAGCGGTAGAGATACAAAAGCAAACTCCACCAGGGACTGCCCATTATGTTCACCAAGCCATTTTTTCAGGCGGGACAGCTTTAAACGCATCAAACCCACCTCCACAGTAAACTTTGGATACTCCCGGAAACTCTAAACCCTTTCTTTCTGCCGCTCCAGAGTCGCAGGGGAAACAATTTCAGCTTATTTCCACCTTTTCCAAGGCGAGCTTGCCGCGTCCCGCAGGCTCCTCGTCATGACCACTGCAAGCGGCAGTATTCGGTATCTCCATGCCTGCACTTTGTGTGCTTTTAAAAACCGCAACTCTCTTTACTTTTTCAACTCCCGGCAGTTTAACGCTCTGCCGGGTTGAGCCTCTTTTGCCGGTCTAAACGAAAGTATCTAAGCCTTATTTCCCGGACTAAACAGGCATGCCTGGATTTGCCAGTAATGCGGCCGGTAAACCCCGGCGCCGGGATGCGGCAGCAGTTTTGCTTTCCCCTGGCGGTGTTTTTTTGCACCAAGTTATCGTCAAGCAGTACTGGTTGAGCAAAAGAGCACTAGAAAATGGAAACGACGCCGGTCAGGGCAAACAGTGTGCCCAGGGCGATGGCCACACCGTACGGCATGACCGGGGGCTGGCGGCTTGTTGCCGCTGCCGGCTGTTCAGACGGGATGCTTCCGGAAGCCAGGGTGGGGTTGTTAAATTTGAGCGCCGCGGTAAAGGTGATGCCCCGCCATGCTGCGTTAAAAATCCGTTTCAGTGCCGCTTTCAGCCGCTTTTGGGCCAGCAGGCAGCCTACCGCAATGATCGCCCCGCAGATCGCACTAAACAGGGCGGCATGGAAAACCAGGGCAGCCCCCTCCAGCGCACCCACCGCTCCCAAGAGCTTTACATCTCCCCCGCCCAACCAGCCCAGGGCAAAGGGGATTAAAAAAATGCCCAGGCCCAGCAGCAGGCCGTAGAAGCTGAAGCGAAAGCCTGCCGCACCCCCGTCTGCCAGATTGGCAATGATGCCCCATCCCATGGCCGGCAGCGTGAGATAATTGGGTATCTTTTTCCTGGTCAGGTCGAAGTAAACCGCCAGGGTTAACAGGGCGATGAGTATCCAATCGTTGAGCTGCAAATTCATAGATTTATCCTTTTGCTGGTTTTATTGGCACCGGCGCCGGTCAGGTGAACCGGCGCCGGAATTTTAGTTCAGCCCCGCAAAGCCTGCTTTACTGTTTACTCAACACCACTGGCTGCATTGTTCAATACATCGGCGATGGCCTGGAAAATAGTATCGAGAGCTCCGGTCATAACCATTAGAATTCCCACCAGGGCTATGGATACCAGGCCGATAATCAATCCATACTCTGAAAGTCCCTGTCCGGCTTCATCTTTCCATAACCGCTTGAAAAAAGTAGTCACATTTTTCACCTCCTTCCTTTCGGCTGCTGCCAGGCAGCAGCCCGGCTTCTTTTTTCCAGGTTGAGCGGTTTTTGGGTAAAAAAAGTCCCTCCTTTCTTGAGCTGAGGGACCGACAAAAGGCAAACAAAAATAACCCGTTTCGGCAGCCAGGCTGTCATAGCCGTAATCCACGGCCTTAGACCCTTTAGCTTTGCGCCCCTGCCTTTCGGCAGGTTTGCCATTGTCGGTCAGGTATTTTTGCTCTTTTTATTTTTTGCTCCGGCCGGTTCGCCAGGAACCAAACCGGGCTAAATAGCAACCTGCGAATGATATTGATCCAGGTACGCAGAGCATAAAACTAAAGTACTTTACCTGTCAACAGATTTACGCGCTTCTCCGCCCCCGTTTCATGCCTTTATTGCTATATTAAGGCTAATAGATAAAAAAATTGGCAAGTATAACCCTTTTGTTACTTTTTGTATGCCGGGTCAGGATTCGGGGACCCCCGCATTTCTCCCAATTTGGTTTTATTGCAAACAACCCGAAGGGGTGGTATATTGAAGGTAAGACTTGCCCTGCTTATGGTTAACGGGAGTATATTTCAGCCCTGGTGCCCCCGGCCGCAACCGGGGGCGCCACATGTCATGTAGTAGTGTTCCGGAAAGAAAGGTTGTAACTTGTCTGATCTTAGCGTTCCTCAAGCCAAGCGTGACTTCATGCTGAAAACACCGGTGTCCCGGCTTGTGCCCCAAATGGCGCTGCCCTCCATCGCTGCGATGCTGGTGACTTCCGCTTATCATCTGGCGGACACTTTTTTTGTTAGCAAGCTGGGCACCTATGCCACCGGTGCTGTGGGCGTCAACTCCTCCATCGACCATCTCATCTTGATGGCCGGTTCCTTCTTGGCCGTAGGTTCATCGAGCTATACCTCCCGCCTCCTGGGCGCCAACAAGGATGAGCAGGCCGCACGGGTGCTTTCAACCAGCTTTTTCTTCGCCCTGTTCACTGGATTTCTGGTGTTTCTTTTGGGAAACATTTTTCAGGTTCCCCTCCTGCGGGCGCTGGGTTCAAGCGACGCCATCCTGCCCTATTCCCGCCAGTACGCCCGCTATGTCCTGCTGGCCGCTCCCTTTATGGCCGCTAATTTTGTCCTGAACCATTGCCTGCGGGCGGAGGGAAACTCTTTCTATTCGATGGTTGGCATGGTTTTCGGCGCTGTGCTGAACTGCGTACTTGATCCGATCTTTATCTTTTCTTTCCGCTGGGGTGTGGCGGGCGCCTCCTTAGCCACAGCCATTTCAAAGATCGTGTCTTTCTGTATTCTGCTGGCCCCTTACCTCCGGCGCAGGACCTTGTTGCGGATCAGCCCGAAGCTCGTGCGCTTTGTCTATGGCGATGTCTCCGAGGTGATCAAAACGGGAAGCCCCAGCCTCTTCCGGCTGGCTCTCTCCACGATTGCCGCTATTATTCTTAACAATTTAGCCGTAAGTTACGGCGAATCTGCTCTGGCCGCCATTACCGTGGCCAACCGTGTGACCATGTTCCTCGTCAGCGCCTGCCTGGGCTTTGGACAGGGTTTCCAGCCTGTGGCCGGCTTCTCATGGGGCGCCGGGCGTTATGACCGCGTGGAGGAGGCATACCGCTTTTCCGCCTGGGCGGCGATCATCGGTATAGCCATTCCCAGCCTGCTCATCGCTGTTTTCGCCAGGCCCGTGATGTACCTATTCACCACAGAGGACCTGGAGATGGTTAACATCGGCATGTTCTCCCTGGTGATCCAGTGCCTGGCCATGCCGCTGCATGCCTGGGCGATTATTATTAACATGCTGTGCGTGGGTATAGGCCGGGCCAAAAGTGCGCTCATTCTCAGCCTCTCCCGGCAGGGTATTTGCTTTTACCCCATCCTGCCCGTAATGCTATGGCTTTGGGGCGTAAAAGGACTGGCCGCCGTGCAGGGTATGGCGGACATGCTCACCATTCTGCTAGGGCTGCCTATTATCGGCCTGATCAAGCGTGACCTGCGGCAACAGATGGAGAATGTGCGTGTCGCCAGCAAGAATAATAGTGTAACTTAAGCAGGCAAGAATGCAAACTAATTATGATTACAGGGCCATTTAGGAAACCTGGAACTATTTGACTTGCCGGCGCAATTATTGTAAAGTATGATCATTATTACTACTAAACCGGCACCGGTTTTCCCCCTTACCTTGCAGATATTATTTGCGTTAAGAAATGGCAATGAGGGAATAATAAAACTTAGTACCTGAAGCGGTAATCTAATAATTGCTTGAAAAGGTGGTCGAGATGAAGCTAACCAGGGTTAATCAATTAAGATCACAGGTGGGACAAGAGGTAAGAATTAAAGGCTGGGTCAATACTATCCGGGACCAGAAGACGATGCAGTTTCTCATTGTCAGGGATGAAACCGGACTTATTCAAATTGCTAATTCCCGTAAAGAAAACCCGGGCCTGGCGGAAATTATCTCCGGTCTTACTAATGAATCGGTAATCGAGGTAGTGGGCCAGGTGATGGCCAACGAAGCGGTCCAATTGGGCGGCCTGGAGATTATCCCCAAACAGATTACTGTACTTAGCCTGGCCGACCCCAACCTGCCGGTGGATAAAGATTCCAGTCTCTCGATACGGCTTGACTGGCGCTTTATTGATCTGCGCCGCCCGGAAAATCACCTCATTTTTCAGATCCAGACCACTGCCGAGCATGCCATGCGCGAGTACTGGTATCAAAACGGCTTTATTGAGATCCATTCGCCCAAGCTGATGGGTTCGGCCAGCGAGTCCGGGGCCGAGCTGTTTAGCCTGAAATATTTCGACACCACGGCCTACCTGGCGCAGTCGCCCCAGTTTTACAAGCAGATGGCCATGGCCGCCGGCTTTAACCGGGTTTTTGAAATCGGGCCGGTTTTCCGGGCCAACCCCTCTTTTACTTCGCGGCACGATACCGAGTTTACCAGTATTGACGTGGAGATCTCCTGGATTGATTCGCACGAGGAGGTCATGGCCTTTGAAGAGCAGTGGCTCCAGTATGTTTTAAAGGCGATCAGGGAGAAACACGGCGCGGCGATTAAAGAAACGTTCGGTGTAGATGTGGTGGTGCCGGAATTGCCCTTCCCGCGGATGAGCATGGAGGAGGCCTATCAACTGCTGGACGAAAAGGGGCATGAGCTTCCCGAAGCAAAGGGCGATCTCGACCCGGAAGGGGAGCGCCTCGTGGCGCGCCATATCATGGAAAAGTACGGCCATGAATTTGTTTTTGTGACCGACTACCCCGTGGCGGTACGCCCCTTTTACCATATGCGCCACGAAGACCGGCCGCATCTAACTAAAAGTTACGATTTGCTGTGGAAAGGCCTGGAGATCACTACCGGGGCACAACGCGAGCACCGCTACGATATCCTGGCCAGGCAGGCGCAAGAGAAGGGTCTTTCTCTGGAAGGAATTGACTTTTATTTGAACTTTTTCAAATATGGGTGCCCGCCGCACGGCGGTTTCGGCTTCGGCCTGACGCGGATGCTGATGGTTCTGCTTAATGTAGCCAATGTGCGCGAAGTAACCTATCTTTACCGCGGTCCCAACCGGCTAACCCCCTAGAGAAATAGGGGTCAGCCTTTGCGGGCGTTTTAGAGCAACCTCCCTCCCCGGGAGGTTTATTTTTTAAAGGTTCCCCTGGGAAAGAGAAGAACCAGGGACCTTTTTTTTATGCAGGAAACAGGCGTACTTGTATGTAAATATTAAATATTCGATCGTCAAATGACTATTTTAAAATTTTTGTTTTGATTCATGCAAAGAAGGCAGAAGGGAGGAATATTGAGGCAAATCAGTCCGCCAGTTGCCGGCAGCCCCCGGAAGCACGATGGACATACAGTTGACCCGGCGAGATAAGCAGGCCTGGAAAAGGCCCAGTCTTTCCGCGTCCTCGATGCAGAGGGCCGTGAGGCGGTCAGTGAGGGCTGTCCAGTTTTAGCGGAGCAAATGATTTGGAACAGGAGGGATGGATAGAGGGGCGATTGCGGAGCAGGTTGGGACAGGGTAGATAGTTGGACCAAAAATATTTGCAGGAGGGAGTGCCATGAGCGACACCAGTTGGAAGCTGCCTTTATTGAATTCGTATATTGAAAAGTGGGCCAGAGAGAATCCGGATAAACCGGCAATGATTCAGCATGAAGACGGCAAAACGATCACTTATAAAAAGTTTAAATCACTGGTGGACTTTTTTGCCCTGCGCCTGCTGGATATGGGCATCGGCAAGGGGGACCGGGTGGCAACAATGCTGGTCCTGGTGCCCGAACATGTGATCCTGATGTATGCCTGCTTCAAAATCGGGGCGATCATCGCTCCCCTGGATGTGCGTTTAAAAGAAGCCGAAGTGGTGCGGGACCTGAACAAGATTAAGCCCAAGGCCTTCTTCTTCCTGGGCAACACTCCGGTGCGCGATTTTCGTGAAGTGGGACGGGCGGTAAAGGAAAACTGTCCTTATGTGCGCTACCTGGTTCAGTTTACCCCCAATCCGCAACCCGGCGAGCTGCTGGAAGGAGCGATCGCCATCACCGACCTGATGGCCAAGGGCAAGCTGTTAAGCTTAAAGTTAAAGAACATCTTTACCCGCGGGCTGGAAAAAGCAAGCGCCGGGGTTGATACCCGCACCCCGGCCCTGATCATCTTCACTACCGGAACCACCGGCGAGCCCAAGCCGGCGGTGATGTGCCACGAAAATATTATTATTCAGAACGAAGTTCTGCACCGGGGAGTGGGGCTGGAGGGGGGCCGCATGGTGATGCTGGTCAACCTGCCGCCCAGCCATGTCGGCTGCGTCACCGAGCAGCTCATGACCACCCTTTACCTGGGCGGAACGGCGGTGCTGCTGCGGATCTTTGATCCGAAGCTGACCCTGGAAGCCATTGAAAAGCATAAGGTCACCATTTTTGGCCAGATCCCGACCCAGTATCGCCTCGAGTGGGCCCTGGAAGATTATAGTAATTATGATTTAAGCAGCCTGGAATTCGCCATTTACGGCGGCTCCGCCGTGGACAAGGTTTTCCTGGAGCAGCTCTCCAAAATGGCTCCAAACTTCGGCACCGGGATGGGCATGACCGAAACAGCCGGTTTTTACAATTTTACCCCGCGCGGTATTTCCGTGGAAGAGATGGCCGGCCAGGTCGGAATGGCCTTCGACGAGCTGGCGCCGATCACGATCCGCAAGCCTATGCGTGAAGACGGCAGCGCCGGGGAAGAGCTGCCCGACGGTGAGATCGGTGAAATCTGTGTCAGCGGCCCCATTGTGTTCCAGGGTTATTATGATCTGCCCGCGGAAACGGCCAGGGCCATCTCCACGGACGGCTACCTGTATACCGGCGACCTCGGATATTTCAAGGATATGGGCAGCTACAGGGCCCTTTACCTGGCCGGGCGCCAGAAATTTGTGATCAAGCAGAAGGGTTACCAGGTTTTCCCTGACGAGGTCCAGGATTTTATCGCTTCCCATCCCAAGGTAGACCTGGTGGATGTGGTCGGGGTTAAGCACAATATCTTTGACGAAGGAATTTTTGCCTTTGTCCGTCCCCGGAAAGGCGAGCAATTGACCGCGGAAGAAATTATGGAGCATTGCCAGGGTATCGCCGCCTATAAGCGGCCCCAGCACGTGGAAATCTGGCCGGCGGAAAAAGAATTTCCCCTGACCCGCGTGGCCAAGGTAGATAAAAATGAGCTGAAAGCGGTGGCCGAAGAGATCGTGGCCGGGCTGCGCCGCCAGGGCAAGTGGGATGCCGGGCCGGTGCAGGGCATGTAGGCACTCAAGGGCAGTATTGAATCAAGCGGCGGACCTGGCTCCGCCGCTTCTTCTATCCGGCTGAGATATGGTAAAATAGAAAATAGCAGGCAGTAGAGGCGCGAGGGGTGGTTGGCAATGCACATCGGCATCGATGTAGGGGGCACCTCCACCGACGGGGTGCTGCTGCACCGGGGCGAACTGGTGCAGAGCGTGAAAAAGCCGTCCCGGCAGGAGGACCTGGCGGAGACGATCCTGGCCGTGCTGGACGGGCTGTTGGAAGGCCGCGATGCCGGCGCCGTGCGGCGATTGGTGATCAGCACCACCCTGGTGACTAATCTCCTGGCCACGCAAAAGGGGGCCAGGACTGCGCTGATCCTTGTTCCCGGCCGGGGCCTGCCTTTTGATTTTTACCGCATCGCCCCGGACACTTATTTTCTCAAAGGAAATATAGATTTCCGGGGCAAGGTTACCGAGCCCGTGGAAGAAGCTGAGATAGAAAGAGCTGTGGCGGATATCAGGGCCAGGGGGATCGGGCGTATCGCCGTGGCCGCCAAGTTTTCCAACCGCAACCGCACCGTGGAGCAAGAGATAGCCCGCGCAATCAAACGCCTCTATCCCGAGGCCACGGTGGTGCTGGGCAGCGAAACGGCCAACCGTTTGAATTTTCCCCGCCGCGCGGTGACAGCCTATTACAGCGCTGTTACCGCGCCGGAATGGAACGGGTTTGCCGATCGCATCGAAGAGGCCCTTCACCGGCGCGGCCTTAAGGCTCCCGTTGATATACTCAAAGCCGACGGGGGTACCATGCCCCTGGTCCTTTCCAGGGAAAACCCGGTAGAGACGGTCTTTTCAGGGCCGGCGGCCAGCGCCATGGGCGCCGTGGCCCTGAGCCGCCGCAAGGAGAATGCGGTAGTCATCGATATTGGCGGAACCACTTCCGATATCGCCCTGTTAATTGACGGCGAACCGCTGCACGCCTCCGGGGGCGCCTTAATTAACGGCCGCCTCACCCATATCAACGCGCTGGCCCTGCGTTCGCTGGCCCTGGGAGGGGACAGCGCCGTTAAGGGCGAAAGCGGGCGGGTAGAGATTACCGCGGAGAGATTCGGGCCGGCGGCCTGCTTCGGCGGGCCGGTGGCCACGGTCAGCGATGCCTTTGCCTGCCACCGCGGCCTGAAACTGGGGGAGGCGGAGCGGGCCAGGGAAAAAATCGCCGCGGCGGCCGCCGCGGCGGGCCTGGAACCGGGCCCCTTTGCCGCCGCCGTGGTGGAGCAGGCGCTGGAGCGGCTCGGCGCCCTGATCCAGGGCATGTTCCGGGAATGGGAAAACGAGCCGGCCTACAAGGTGTGGGAGATTGTGCACCGGCGCCGCTTCAGGCTGGATCGGCTCTACGGCATCGGCGGCGCGGCAGAGTTGATCGTGCCGCTGCTGGCGGACAGGCTGGGGGTGCCGTATTTGGTGCACCGCCTGGCCCCCGTGGCCAACGCCCTCGGTGCGGCGGTGGCGCGGCCGACCCTGGCCGTATCCCTTTACGCCGATACGCAGCAGAAGCGCTACCTCGTTGACCGGGAAGGAATAGAAGGAAGCATCGACAACCCGGAGGGCTTCCGGCTGGAGGAGGCCCGGAAAACGGCGGCCCAATGCCTGGCCCGGCTGGCTGCCGCCCGGGGCGCGGCGCAATACTTAAATGATACGCGCGTTATTCTAGCGGAGCAGTTCAACATGATCCGCGGGTTTAGCCGGGTCGGTAAAATTTTCAGGGTTGACGTGCAGATCGCCCCCGGGTTGATCGATGAGTTTGAGGGGGTGGCGGATTGAAGCCGACCGGCCTGCTTTTTTTCCCGGCCTTTGACTGGGCCATCTCTCCTTCTCACCCGGAGCGCGAAGAGAGATTGCTCTATACCCGCGATCAGATCTTTGAAGAAGGAATCATGGATCTGCCGCAGGTGCGCGAATACCAGCCCCGCCTGGCAGAAGCACGGGATATCGCCCGCGTCCATTTTTGCGTCCCCTCTATTAAAGACATCGCCAGCGAAGCCCATCTTGTGGCCGCCGGAGGGTCGCTGGTTATGGCCGACGCCTTTGCCGCCGGGGAGATAAAAAACGGTTTTGCCATCATCCGCCCGCCGGGGCACCACGCCATGACTGTGGCCCACGGCAACCGCGGTTTCTGCAACATCAACAATGAAGCGATCATGATTGAATACCTGCGCCGTAAATACGGCTACCGCCGTATCGCCATCGTTGACACGGATGTGCACCACGGGGACGGCACCCAGGAGATTTATTACCACGATCCCGATGTCCTGTTTATTTCTTTTCACCAGGACGGGCGCACCCTTTACCCCGGCAGCGGCTTCGTTGAAGAGATGGGCGCTCCGCCGGCCGTGGGCACGACCATCAATATTCCCCTGGCCCCCTATACCACCGACGAGGGCATCCTTTATGTGCTGGATCGCCTCATCCTGCCCTTGCTGGAGGAGTTTAAGCCGGAGCTGGTGGTAAACTCGGCCGGCCAGGACAACCACTACAGCGACCCCCTGGCCAATATGCGCTTTACCGCCACCGGCTATGCCGAGCTAAACCGGAGGCTGGCCCCGGACCTGGCCGTCCTCGAGGGCGGCTACTCGGTGGAGACGGCCCTGCCCTACATCAACCTGGCGCTGATTATGGCCATGGCCGGGATCGACTCCAGCAATATGCGCGAGCCGGATTATGACCCCGCCGCCTTTAAGGAAGATCCCGGCAACCTGGCGCGGCTGGATCGGATCGCGGCGCTGCAGTTGGAAAACTTCCGGCGGCGCGAAGATGAGCGGGCCGCTGCCATTAAAAAGGGCCCTCCTTTTTACAGTACCACCCGGCAGATATATTACGACACGGACCATATCCGGGAAAGCCAGCAGATCAAGCAGCGCCTCTGTCCAAACTGCTGCTCCTACCGGGTCATCGCTTCGGCGGCTGTGCACGCCTACGGCCAGATCAGCCGCGCCCTTTGCTTCAGCATACCCCTTTACTGCTGCTCCGCCTGCCGGGAAGAAGCCCGCGACGCTTACCGGCAGGCCGTGCAGGAAGGTGGCGGCGCCGATTATATCTACCTGCAGGATCGCGCCGCCGACGATTACCGCCGCTTCGACAGCCGCGGCGACACGGAGGAAACCATAAACTAAATAGTTATAATGGATGATCAGGCCGGCAGGGGGTGCAGCGTGCTTGCCCGCCCCGTCTGGCGAGGGCATGAACGTGATCTGAAAAGGATGGCGGGGTGATTTTTTTGCCATACAGGGCGATAATATTTGACCTGGACGGAACGCTGCTGGATACGCTGGAGGATCTTGGCCTTTCGGTGAACGCGGTCTTGAAGGAACACGGCTACCCCGCACATCCGCTGCAGGCCTACCGCTATTTTATTGGGGACGGCGTCGAAGCCCTGGTAAAACGAGCGCTGCCGCCGGCGGCAGCGGATAAACCGGGGCAGGCGCAGCTCAACGAACTGGTCGAGGCGGCAAGGGAGGAATACCGCCGCCGCTGGGCCGATCATACCCGCGTTTACCCGGAAGTACCTGAATTGCTGGATTTTTTAGAGGAGCGGAAGATACCGAAGGCCATCTTTTCCAACAAACCCCACGAATTTACCGTGCTGACGGTGCAGCAACTGCTGGGCCCATGGCACTTTGAAATGGTCCAGGGAGCCGTGCCCGGGCTGCCCCGCAAACCGGACCCGGCCGGAGTGCTCGCTGTAGCCCGCAAGCTGGAGGTGGAGCCCCGCCAGGTTGTCTACCTGGGCGATTCCAGGATCGACATGGAGGCAGCCGCCGCCGCGGGGATGTACCCGGTAGGCGCCCTGTGGGGTTTCCGTGATGCAGCAGAACTAAGGGAAGGTGGGGCAAAAATGCTGGCACAAAGCCCGCTGCAGTTGACGAAGCTCTTTGCGGCTGCTACCTGAGGGATCTGTTCTTTCCGCCGGCTGAGCCGGGCCAGGGTAGAGGCCGCAGCCGGGCTCCAGATCACCCCACCGATATTGATTGGCATCCGAATGACTTTAATCTGGACGATATGATGGCAACTTATCTTTTTCACGAAAGGCGGCAGGAATTAATGATCACCGGTGTCGAACAAATACGGGCAGGTCAGCCCCCATGCCCTACCAGAGGCTCTCATTTTTCCAGGGGGGCCGGGAGGGATTTTCAAGCAGTCTTCCTTGAAGAGAAATAAACAGCGGCAAGTATGGGGAAAAGAAATGAACCGGCGGAGGTTTAAGGTGACAGCGAAGGTAGCTTATGTCGTAGATTTTGACGGGACAATCACAGCAACAGATTTATCCACAGGCCTGGCGCAGCATTTCGGCAGCGAGCGTTTTCAGGAAATCGAAGGCCTCTACCGGCAGCGAAAAATTGGGATGCGGGACTGGCTTGACGGCATGTCCGCCCTGCTGCCGGCCGATTTTGACCTGCTGATGAAATACGTAGTGGATCATGCGGTCATCAGGCCGGGGTTTAAAGATTTTCTGCGTTTTGCCCGGGAGCAGGGTTGCCCGGTGATGATTGCCAGCGACGGCTTCGGTTTTTATATCGAACCGGTTTTGGAAAGGTTCGGCTGCCTGGAGTATATCGATACCATTTACAGGAATAAAGCGCTGCCCCGGGAAGACGGGACGCTGCGCATCGAGACGCCTTACCGCCATCCCGCCTGCCCGGTTTGCGGCAACTGCAAGCCCCTTCATGTCCTGGAGCTGAAGCGGCAGGGATGGAAGGTATTCTATATCGGGGACGGCAGCAACGATCGCTTCGGCGCCTCCTGGTCCGATTACATTTTTGCCCGTGACCGGCTGGCCCGGTGCTGTAAAGAGCATGGCATACCCTTCAATCCCTGGGAAGATTTTTTTGATATTATCCGGCCCGGCGGCCATCCGGCTGCCAATGCCATCGCCGCGTCCCCTTTCTGCCGGCCGGAGGGGGAGGGTTTTTTGTACTAGCGTGAACATAATAAAACCGGCAGGAAGGCCAGAGACGGAAGAGCTCTCAGGTAACAGGGGAAACTGGGTGCTTCTTTTTGTAGCGGCATTTTTTGTCTATGTTAATTTATTTGTCTCGATTACCGTTTTCCCCCGGTATGCCGTGGAGATCGGCTGTACCCCGCTGCAGTCAGGCTTGCAGAACACTTTCTTCTTTGTTACGGCGGTGATCTTGCGTTTTTATTGCGGGCCCTATGCCGACCGCAAGGGGCGCACGCTGCCCCTGCTGGTGGGCGCTTTTGTTTTTGCCACCACCCCCTTATTATTGCTGTACCGGGAAGGCGCCACCATGCTGATCCTGAGCCGGGTTTACCAGGGCATCGGATTGGCCGCTTTTTTACAAAGCGGAAGCTCCCTGGTTGCCGATATGGCTCCACCGCAAAAGAGGGGCGCCTATCTCGGGGCTTACCGCCTGCTTATTGTTTTAGCAGTGCTGGGCGGTCCCCCGGCCGCGCTGGCTCTCATTGAAAAATATGGTTTCAGAGTCTTTTTTGGCGCCTGCGCCCTGGTCGGCCTCTTTTCCCTGTTGCTGCTGATCCCGCTCAAAACCCCTCATTGCTTAGCTACGTGGCTATTTATCTTTCTGAAACAGGCAGCATGGCCGGCTCCGGTGCTTACTTTCTATATTTCGGCCTGGCCGGCATTGCGGCCAATTTAGGCGCCGGCTTCCTATCGGACCGTTTCGGCCGTCCTTTCACCGCCTGGCCGGCCTTGATCCTTTTGGGGCTGGGCAGTATCGCCCTGGCCTTTATCGACACAGTGCCTGCGGCGGCCATTTTCAGCAGTGTGCTGGCCGGAATCGGCGTAAACGGCTCCATGGTGGTGCTGCTGGCCTGGCTGGTCGATGTGAGCGGCGAGAGGCTGCGCGCCACCGCTTTAAGCCTTGAGGAAAATACCATCGATCTTTCATTTGCCGCGGGTACGTTTTTATTCGGCCTGGCCGGCAGCTATATCGGGTTTAAGGCCTCCTTCGCAGCGGCGGGTATCCTGATTTTATCTCCGGCGGTAGCGCTGCTGCAGCTTTTCCGGAGCCAGCAGCGAAAAAGACTACCCGGGGCCAGAAACGACGCCATTTAAGCCAGCGACAAGCGGGGCTATGGTGAACAGTGCTAAGTGTGACGGTTGTGGTCTGCGCGTAGAATTTTGACTTAACGCAACCGCCGTCTTAAACGGGTAGAAATATACTCTGGCGATGATTGGGGCGGTGGCTTTGTCGCTGCTGGAAGCCGGAGGTTAGATGTTGGAGACTGGAAAGAATGCGGGTTTTAGACCCCCCGGCGGTATGTTTGATGGTCCCCTGATGCCGGACAACATATATTGAAAGCAAAGAAAAAAGCTAAGACAGCACCTTAGGGAGAGGAGAAAAAAATGAGCATTATCGGCAATATCCTGTGGATAGTCCTGGGTGGCATTATTATTTTCCTGGAATATATTCTGGGCGGCCTGGCGCTCTGCCTGACTGTGGTCGGAATTCCTTTCGGCTTTCAATGTTTTAAACTGTCTATTCTGGCACTGTTTCCTTTTGGGAAAAAAGTGATTAGCGGAAATGCTTCCACCGGCTTTCTGGCCACAGTAATGAATATTATCTGGATCATTTGTGGCGGCATCTGGATAGCGGTGACTCACCTGGGCCTGGCGCTGCTTTTGTTTATAACTATTATCGGGATTCCTTTTGCCCGGCAGCACCTGAAGCTGGCAGCCCTTGCTTTTACCCCCTTTGGTAAAGAGATCGTTTAAAGGGCCGGTTTACCGGCAGAACAACCGGGGATAACCTTCAGGTTGAATCTTGTTAAGAGGATTCGATTCGTATAAACTAAATGATATACAACCAGTTCGAAACAACGGAGGCGATCCCGTGAAAATATTAGTCAGTGACACCATCTCGGCCAAGGGATTGAAAGTACTGGAAGAAAAGGCTACAGTGGACTACCGCCCCGGGCTGCCGCCGCAAGAGCTGCTGGAAATCATCGGCCAGTATGATGCGCTGCTGGTGCGCAGCAAAACCAGGGTAACCGCACCGGTGATCGAGGCGGCCCATAAGTTGAAAGTAATCGCCCGGGCCGGCGCCGGAGTGGACAATATCGACGTGGAAAAAGCCACTGAGAAAGGGATAGTGGTGATTAATACTCCCGGCGCCAATACCATATCCACGGCGGAGCACACCATGGCCATGCTTACTGCACTGGCTCGCAACATACCGGCAGCCCATCATTCCTATAAGGCGGGCGCTGTTAAGAGAGAGCAGTTTTTAGGGGTGGAGCTTTACCACAAAACCCTGGGCATTGTCGGCCTGGGCCGCATCGGCAGTGAAGTGGCCCGGCGCGCCCGGGCGATGGGGATGCACCTTCTGGCCCATGACCCCTATATTTCTGCCGGGCGGGCTGAAAGTTTGGGCGTAGAATTGACCGGGCTGGAGGAGCTGCTCCGCCAGGCCGACTTTATAACCTTGCATTTGCCCCTGGTGGCGGCAACACGCCACCTGATCGGCGAAAAGGAATTTGCCTTGATGAAAGAAGGTGTGCGAATCATTAACTGCGCCCGGGGCGGGCTGATCGATGAAGAAGCCCTCTACCGGGCCTTAATATCAGGCCAGGTCGCCGGAGCGGCTCTGGATGTTTTTGAAGAAGAAGACCCTAAGAAAAACAAGCTTTTCGGCCTGGAAAACGTGATCGTCACCCCTCACCTGGGGGCCTCAACCAGGGAAGCGCAGGAAAATGTGGCCCTCCAGGCGGCGGAGCAGGTGCTTAAAGCGCTGCATGGCGAACTGGTTACTTCCGCGGTAAATGTACCCGGTATTTCTCCGGAAATAATGGCGGAAATCAAACCATACCTGCCTCTACCTCACCTGCTGGGCAGCTTTCTGATGCAGCTTTTCGGCAGCCCGGTGGAAGAGGTAGAAATCCATTACAGCGGCGAAATCGCCTCTAAGCCCATAAAGCCCATGACTATTTCCTGTTTGATCGGCATGCTGCAGGTAATTCTTGGCGAGCAGGTGAATTATGTTAATGCTCCCCGGATTATCCAGAGCCGGGGTATCCAGGTTAAAGAGATTTGCTCCAGCACCCACAAAAGCTATGCCAATCATATGGCCTTGCATGTAAAATCCGGCCAAAAACGCTTCACTGTGGCTGGAACCATACTCAACGGAAGCGATATTCGCATTGTTCAGATCGGCGAACATATTATCGATGTGGTTCCTTCCCGCTACATGCTGGTAACCACCCATTACGACCGCCCCGGGGTGGTGGGCAGAGTGGGGATGCTGTTGGGAAATGAGAATATCAATATCGCCAGCATGCAGGTGGGCCGGAAGTTTGTCGGCGGCGAAGCGGTAATGGTGTTGCAACTGGATGACCCGGTGCCCCGGGAAGTTTTGCAGAAAGTGGCTCAACTGGACATCCTGCACAGCACCCATTTTGTCGAGTTGAAAGGCCAGGACTTGATTAAAAACGGTTAGAAAGTTTGTGGAGACAGGAAACAGTACCGCTGGATAAAGGCAGTCCGGGTGGTGGCAAAGGCACTCAAACCCCGGAAGCCAGAATTCCGAAGAAAAGATAGCTGAACGCGGTGACAGGAGCTAGAAGACAAGGGCCAGGATAAAAGTATCGGCCGCAACTTTCTAACTCCTCTTTTTTTGTGTGGGGGAGCCGCTAACCCTGAGCGGTGGACTGCACTTTGATTTTTTAAATTTTCCTGCGTCTGTAAGCTGCTGTAGCATAAATTATATAATTTTTGATTGTCTATATCCACTGAATTTATAGTATAATTAAAAATAAATTACTATTTACCACGCGCATGAATGGTGGGATGAAAAGTTGGATTACCGGGAGGCCATTGCGCAGGCGGTTGAACTGATTAAAGGGCATAGTGGATTTTATGCCCTTACAGGGGCTGGTATGAGTACGGAAAGCGGAATACCCGATTTCCGCACCCCGGGAACGGGCATATGGGAAAAAATTGATCCCATCGCCACCGCTTCCGTAGAGGTGCTGTACAGCAATCCCAGGCTCTTTTACGAAGTAGGTTTTGCCCGCTTTGCCAGTATAACCATGGCCGAGCCCAATGCTGGGCATTATGTCCTGGCGGAGCTTGAAAAAATTGGATTACTGAAGGGATTGGTGACCCAAAACATAGACGGCCTGCATGTGAAAGCAGGCTCTAAAAAAGTATGGGAGGTGCACGGCCACCTTCGTTCCGGTTACTGCCTGGGCTGCAAGCGGCGCTTCCCTTTTGAAGAACTGGTCCAGCAGGTGGAGTTGAAGCGCATCCCGCCCATGTGCCATTACTGCTTCAACATGCTGCGTCCCGATGTGGTCCTATTCGGCGATCCGATGCCTCCTTTATTTTTTGAAGCCTGGGAAGTGCTGGAGAAAGAATGCGACCTTATGCTGGTGGCCGGCAGCAGCCTGGTAGTCTACCCGGTGGCCGAACTGCCCCGGCTGGCGAAAAAACTGATCATCATCAACCTGCAGCCGGCCGGTTATGACCGCCAGGCCGATGTGGTAATTCACGAAAAATGCGGCAAAGCTCTGGGCGACATATTAAATGAATTGAGCAAATAAGGCGCTAAGCCGGTAACCGGGAGCAATTTGGCGGGGAGGTTTCTTGATGCGCCTGCGATCATGGATCTTTCTGCTTGCGTTGTTGATGGGAGCAGGGACAGTTTATGCCGTTGAAGGGACTTCGGACGGAGCCGGGCCTGCGGCCATGCCGGCCGGGGAAGAGATAGGCCGGACTTGCGCCTGAATCAGATCCAGGTTATCGGCACCCATAACAGTTATCATCTCCAGCCGGAGCCGGAACTTCTAAGGTTGATCGGTTTCTTCAGCAAAGAGGCCGCTTTCTCTCTGGGCTATTCGCACCGCCCCCTGGCCGAGCAGCTTGAGTTGCTGCAGATCCGGCAGGTGGAGCTGGATGTCTATGCTGATCCCGAAGGCGGCGCTTTTGCCTGCAGGGCCGGCCTGGCGCTGCTGGGGCAGGAAGCCTGCACCGGGGAGGAGGTCCTGAAGCAGCCCGGTTTTAAAGTGATCCATATTCCGCACCTTGATTTCGGCACTACGGTGCTTACTTTTGTCGAGGCCCTTGAAGAAATAAGGGACTGGTCGCTGGCCCATCCGGGGCACCTGCCGGTGATGGTGCTGGTGGAAGTAAAAGAAGATTTGACCCTGGAGTCCATGAGCTGGCCGCTGCGCCAGGCGGCACGGCTGGGCCGGGCCTGGTTGAACTTTTACGGTATTCCCTTTAATTTTCCCCCGGCTCCGCGTGCTTCGGACCTGGATGATCTTGATGCGGAAATTCGCTCCGTTTTCACTGATGACCACCTCATTACACCGGATCATATCCGGGGAGGCCATGCCAGCCTGGAGGAAGCAATTCTCAAGCAAGGCTGGCCTACCCTGAGTGAGGCCAGGGGCCGCGTTCTATTTGCCCTGGACAACCCGGGCCGGATCCGGGAGTTATACCTGGAAGGACGGCCGGCGCTGGAAGGAAGGGTCATGTTTGTCAGCTCGCCGCCGGGAGAGCCCTCGGCCGCCTTCATAAAAATAAACGACCCCACCGGCAGCAATGAAGCGTTGATTCGCCACTATGTCAGCCGGGGCTACCTGGTGCGGACCATGGCTGACGGGAACCAGCTTGTTACCCGGGACGGAGATACGGCCCGGAGGGATGCCGCCCTGGAAAGCGGTGCCCAGTACGTGAGCACTGATTTTCCCGAGGAAGCGCCGTGGGGCTACCGGGTCTTTCTGCCGGGGGCGGAGGGGGCGCCGGGCCGCGTTAATCCTGTCAGCGGCCCCGCCGGCGTGGAGGGCCCCCTTTCAGAATGGCATTAAACAAATGTTGCAATGAGCTCCCCCTTTCGGGAAGGGCGCCAAGGAGGCCTGCTTTATGGAAATCAAATGGTATGGCACCGCCACCCTGGCTTTTTCTGCAAGCGGGAGGAAAATTCTGTTTGATCCATTCCTGCCCATGAACTGCGCACTGCCTTCGCCTCCTCTTGAGGAACTGGGAAGCGCTGGCGATATCTTTATCACGCATGGCCACTTTGATCACCTTATTGATGTACCGCGGGTCATGGCGGCCGGCCATAACCTGGTATACTGCTCCGCAGAAACAGCCCGGGTCCTGTTGCGGGAAGGCGTACAGGCGAGTCGTATCGTAGCCATTAAGCCGGGTGACTTGATTGAATGCGGGCCCTTTACGCTGCGGGTTTACCGGGGAAAACATATTAAGTTCAACAGCCAGTTAATCCTAAAAACGGTGTTTAACCGGCGTATTGTTGCCTACCGGGAGAATTTGCGCGCCCTGTTTAAAATGCTGCGCCGCTACCCGCAGGGACAGGTTCTGGTTTTTTTAATTGAAGCTGAAGGAAAAAGAATTCTTCACCTGGGCAGTTTAAACCTTGATCCGGCAGAACAGTACCCGGAGCAGGTCGATTTGCTTTCTCTGCCTTACCAGGGGCGCTCCAATTTAGAGAGCTATGCCCTTCCCTTTATCCGCCGCTTTCGCCCCCAGGGAGTGTACCTGCATCATTTTGACGATTCTTTTCCTCCCGTTTCCAGCCGGAACGATATAAAGCCGTTTCTGGCGGCAATGGAAAAAGAGTTTCCCCAAACCAGGGTTATCGTGCCCGTTTATGGTGAGAATGTTGTAATCTGACGGCCGGAGCGTTATACTAGTGATTAGCCGGCCGGGGGGCCGCCTGCTTTTTTACAGATATTTTCTGCTTTTCTGACCCCTACCGGGGTAATCAGTGAGGTGGTTGCGTGGAGATTCTATTCGTGGAAAAACCAGAGCTGGATGCCGCCGCTTTAACGGGCTTAAGAAAAGCGGTGGGATGGGAAGGGGATCTGGAACGGGTCAAAAAAACCATAGGCCGCAGTTATTATTGGGCAGCCGGCTTTGCGGAGGAAAAGTTAATCGCTTATATTGAAGTAATAAGCGACGGTGTAGATGATGCCTATATTCGCAACCTGATCGTTCACCCTGACTACCAGCGCCGTGGTATCGGCCTTAAACTGCTAGAAATGGTATTATCCAGGGTTAAAGCTGACCGGATCAAAACGGTAAATGTACTCTTTGAACCGGGGTTGGAACCTTTTTACCGTAAAGCCGGGTTTAAAATCATTTCCGGCGGCATAATCGATAACCATGCCGAAAAAGGGTAAAAGACTCTTTTTCGGCGGGCCGGTATGCTACTTCTTCTACCTGAACCAGAAGGCAGGAATATATCATGAAATATTGAATATTCTACAATAGGATTAGAATTGAAAAATATCTAAGGCGACCTGCCGACCCATGGGCGGGCCGTCCTGACTATAGGAGTTTTTCAAATGAATATTGCTTTTTTCCTGCTTCCAAAGAAGGATGTTGTTTTTTTAAGCAATAACAGCACCATGCGCCAGGCTTTGGAAAAAATGGAGTACCACCGCCACACCGCCATCCCTCTTATTGATGAGAAAGGCCGCTATGCCGGCACAATTACCGAGGGCGACCTGCTTTGGAAATTAAAAAATATGCCCAATTTAAATTTGAGCTGTACTGAAAAAATATTACTCCGGGACATTCCCCAGCAAATGCAAAATCAACCGGTAAAAATTGATGCGCAGATTCAAGATCTCCTCTCTTTGGCCGTAGGGCAAAACTTTGTCCCTGTTGTTGATGATGATGGCATCTTTATCGGCCTGGTCAGGAGAAGTGAAATTATCGAATACTGCATTAAGCTGCTAAAAGAAAACAATCTTATTTCTTAAAAGCCAAGCAAAGCCTGGATTCAGAGCCCGGATTAAGGGGGAAGAAAGCTGTCTGAACTTGAGTGGTTAATAAAATCGTCGCAGTCAGGATGCTCGCGACTGTGCCAGTTTTATGAGCCGCTAAAGTTAAACTGCTGCCGTCTGGTCGAGCTTATTCAGGAAGGCATCAGGGTTATTGACTCCGGCAACCGTACCGTTTATGTCAACAGAAAAATGGCCGACATGCTTGGTTACACCATGGAAGAAATGGACAACCTTCCGGTGGCCGCCCTGATTCGTAAGGGTGATGAAGCCAAATATTTTTCTTTCCTGGGTAGGCGCGAGGCAGGAATGAAAGAAAGCCTCGATTTTGTTTTTATCCATAAGACTGGACGGTACGTCTACACCAGGCTTGAAATCGTTCCTTTATTTGGCAAAGGCGATCAATACCTGGGCGCCATGGCCCTGGTTACGGACCTTACCGTGCAAAAGAAAACCGGGGCCAAGCTGCGGGCCACCCGAAACCGCCTTCAGGCTGTGGTCGAGAACATTCGCGATGTATTTGTCCAGACTGACAGGCGGGCCATCCTGGAATATGTCAGTCCGTCATGCATTAGGGTGCTGGGATTTACCGCCGAGGAAATGATCCATAAATCAGCATTTGATTTCATCCATCCTGAAGACCGCAGGCTGGCACAGGAGTATTATGAGCGCATCGCCGGCGGCGAATCGCTGGATAATCCGGAAATACGTTTAAAGCATGCCAGCGGCCATTATGTCTGGACTGAAATCGTGGGCAAATCAGTTAATGACCGGCGGGGCCGCTTTAGTTTTGCCGCCTTTGTCATTCGGGATATCACTGAAAGAAAAAAACAGGAAAGAGAGTTGCTTAAAGCAGCCCGGCTGGAATCCATTGCCTTGATTGCCGGTGGGATTGCCCATGATTTTAACAACCTTCTCGCGGTAGTCCTGGGCCATGTTGCCGTGGCCAAGCTCAGTTTAAATAAGCCCGAACAGCTCCTGGATCGGCTGGAAAAGGTGGAACAGGCCACGATGCAGGCCAGAGATTTAAGCGCCCGGCTAATTTCCTTTTCCAAGGGAGAAATACCCGAAAAAGAAATAATCCGGCCGGCTCATCTAGTTGAGGAAGCGGTGGCCATCGCTTTAAGCAATCAAAATGTACATGTTATGCTGGATTTGCCGGAAGATTTGCACTTGCTTAAAGGGGACATGAGCCAGCTAGTGCAGGTTTTAAATAACATTTTGACTAACGCTGTCCAGGCTATGCCGCAGGGCGGTACCATTACGATCAAAGGATCTAACTTTGTGGTGGACGAATCGCCAATCGATCAAAGGCTCCCCTTGGTATCCGGAGAGTATGTCAGGATTGCCGTCAGCGACCAGGGGACCGGCATCCCGCCGGAATTAATGGCCAAAGTGTTTGATCCATTTTTTACTACCAAAAAGGAAGGATACGGGTTAGGCCTGGCCACGGCTCATTTGATTGTTTCCCGGCATGACGGATGCATTACGGTGGAACCAAACGAGGGAGCCGGAACCACGTTTACTATTTACCTCCCCGCATATGTAAAACCCGCCGCTGCAGAAGATGAGAAATAAACAGGCAGATAACCCGGGTAGAGGTCATGCCTTCGCCAAGCGTGGTGCCATAGCGGGTAAATCCTTTGCCCAAAAGGGGTTCTGGCTGCCGTACCGAAATATTTCTTTTCAGGGTTGGGCGGGCATGCATGCCGGCAGTGTTTTCATAATTAATTTCTAGGAGGGTTTTTGTGGAGTATAGAATAGTTGGATCTGTTATGCCGGTATTAGAATTAAAGTTGCTTAAAGGCGAAAAGATCTATTCCCAGTCCGGGGCAATGAAGTGGATGAGTGCGGGGATTAATATGGAAACCAGCATGGCCGGGGGGCTGGGCGGTGCGCTGAAAAGGAAACTTACAGGAGAAAGCGCCTTCTTAAATTATTTTAGCGCCACCAGCGACGGAGATACCATTGCCTTCGGGCATAGCTACCCGGGGCACATTGTCCCCGTGGATATTTCGCGCCAGCCGGTAATCTGCCAGAGGCGGGCTTTTCTGTGCGCCGTAGAAAGCGTAGAGCTTGGTATCCATTTCCAGCGGCGCCTGGGGACAGGCTTTTTTGGCGGTGAAGGTTTTGTCATGCAGCGGCTTTCCGGCAGCGGCATGGCTTTTGTAGAGATTGACGGCGAGAGTGTGGAAATGGAACTGGCACCGGGACAATCTATCCGGGTGGAAACCGGGGCGGTAGGAATGTATGAACAGTCGGTGCAGATGAATATTGAAATGGTCAAAGGTTTTAAAAATATCCTTTTCGGTGGAGAAGGGCTTTTTCTGACCACCCTTACTGGTCCGGGCAAAGTATGGCTCCAGACCATGCCCATCCAGGGGATGGTTGCGGAGATGTCGGACTTCTTGCCTAAACCCAGCAACCGGTGATCATAAATATTGACGGCGGTGCTGTTTTTCGGTTAAACCTGGAAGAGATGAAAGGATGGCGGCAGTGGAGCATAAGAGCAAACCCGGAGCATCACCTTACAAGCTTCCGGGCCGGCTCGCAAATATTTCGCCCTTTCTGGCCATGGAAGTGCTGGAGAAAGCGAAGCAAATGGAGCAGGCTGGAGAGAATGTGATCCATTTCGAGGTGGGGGAGCCGGCCGGGGAAACCCCGGCGTCCATCAGGGAGGCTGCTTTACAGGCCCTGCACAGCGGGGATACCTGTTACACCCACAGCCTGGGCCGCCTGGATTTACGCGAAGAGATTGTCCGTTACTATCGCCGGCTTTACGGGGTGGAGATTGCTCCGGAACAGGTGGTGGTAACCTCCGGCTCTTCTCCGGCGATGCTGCTGGCCTTTGCAGCGCTGCTGGACAACGGCGATGAAGTGATACTGCCCGACCCCTATTACGCCTGTTACCCTAATTTTGCTCACTTTGTGGGGGCCAAGCCGGTATTCGCCCGCTTAACCGAGGCGGAAGGATTTAAATTAAGAGCTGAAAAAGTTAAAAAACTGGTGAACTCTCACACGCGGGCGGTGATGATTAATTCACCATCCAATCCTACGGGAGCGGTTTTAAGCGAAACCGAACTGGCCGATATCGCTTCTTTGGGGCTCTATGTTATTTCCGACGAAGTCTATCATGGCATCAATTATACCGGCCGGGATCACACCATTCTGGAATATACCGACCGGGCCGTGGTGATTAACGGCTTCTCCAAGCGGCATATTATGACCGGCTGGCGGCTGGGCTACGCCATCGCGCCGCCGGAACTGGCCCGGGTGATGCAGACGCTGCAGCAAAACCTGTTTATCTGCGCCTGCAACTTTACCCAGGCCGCCGGGATGGCCGCGCTGCAGGAGGATGCAGAGACGTTAAAAGCGCGGTTTGCTTCTTATAACGAACGCCGCCTTTACCTGTACCGCGCCCTGCAGCAGATGGGCATCGCCCCTGAAGTGCCGCCCGAGGGCGCATTCTACATGCTGGCCAATGTTAAAAAATATGCGCCGGATTCACTTTCCCTCGCTTTCCGCATCCTTGAAGAAGCAAAAGTAGCGGTAACTCCCGGAATAGATTTCGGCCCCGGCGCCGAAGGTTATATCCGCATTTCTTATGCCTGCACCATGGCAGAGTTGCAGGAAGGGCTTTTGCGGCTGCAGAAATTTTTCCAGGCATACAGCTAAAGGGGAACAGAGCCCGCTGGGGGCTGTTCCCGGGCCGGTTTTAATAAATTTGGATTAAAGTAAAGGCGGGTGCTGCTATGGCATACAGGCGTATTGTGGTCATGGCCAACGGAGCGCTCCACGACCCGCAGTATATACGCGATCAGCTCAGGGAAGACGATTACATTATTTGCGCCGATGGAGGGGCGCTGCATGCGTTAAAGATGGGGCTGCAGCCGGACCTGGTCGTGGGAGACCTGGATTCTCTGCCGGCCGCCGCTGCCGGGCGCTTGAAAGAGCAGGGCGTTAAGATCCTGCGCTTTCCCGCGGAAAAAGACCACTCCGACCTGGAGCTGGCCCTGGAGCGGGCGGTGGCGCTGGCTCCCGCAGAAATCTTGTTGACCGGGGTCCTGGAGGGAGAGCGGCTGGAGCACACCTTCGGCAACTTAATGTTGTTAATGATCCCGTTAAGGGCCGGGATCCCGGCCCAAATTATCGACGAGAAACGCCGCATTTACCTGGTGGACTCAGAATTAACCGTGACCGGCCGCCCCGGTGACTATCTCTCCCTCTTTCCCCTCACCGCCGTGGTGGATAACGTCAAGACGGAGGGGTTAAAATACCCGCTTAAAGGGGAAAAGCTGTACTTTGGCTCCACCCGCGGCCTGAGCAATGAGTTTATCGCAGCCACGGCCCGGGTTACCGCCGGCGCGGGGCTGCTCCTGGTGATTATCTCTAAAATCGATAACCCGGGCCAGGGAGTAGAGGGCCATGCCCCTAATCCCGGCCCGGGCCGGTGACGGTACCGCTGGCAGCAGCTTGAGCTTTGGCTAAGCCTTAATCCTTGGATTGCAGTGATTTCATTAACAGTGCTTTGTAGGATAGAAAAGGCGCCGTTGTAATTATGCCGCGGGAGCGGGGCCGCGGCAGCTCGATGGGCTGCTCCAGGACGATTCGCCCCGGGCGCTCCGAGATCAGATAGACCCGGTCCGCCAAATAAATCGCTTCGTCGATGCTGTGGGTGACGAACAGCACGGACCGGTGGAAACGCTCCAGCACGGAAAGCAGCCACTCCTGCAGATTTTCCCGGGTGATGGCATCCAGGGCGGCGAAAGGTTCGTCCAGAAGCAGCAGGCTGCTTTCAATCAGTACTGTTCGGAGCAGGGCTGCCCGCTGGCGCATCCCTCCGGAGAGCTGGTGGGGATAGTAGCGGGCAAAGCCTTCCAGGCCGAAAATTGGCAGCAGTTCCCGCACCCGGCTGGAGGCCTCTTTTTTGGCCATTCCGGCGGCCAGAAGCGGCAGGGCCGCGTTCTCCAGGAGCGTTTTCCAGGGAAAAAGCAGATCTTGCTGGGGCATGTAGCCCACTTTTTGCACCCGGCCGGTACTCTCCTGGCCGTTTAATAAAACCCGGCCCCGGTCGGGACGGATCAGTCCCGCCGCGATTTTTAGCAGGGTACTTTTCCCCGAACCGCTGGGCCCTAACAGTGCCGCAAACTCCCCTTTCTTCAGGCGCAGCGATATGTCTTTCAGCACCGGCAGCCGCGCCTCCCCGCTATCGTAGGTGGCGCTGATATTTTCCAGGATCAATACTTCATTATTTCTTTCCATCTTTTCTTCCATCTTTGCCTCCGTGCGGTTTAAGCGTGCTGCCGCGATCAATGGCCTCCCCCGGGCCGGGAAGAGAAACCCCCTCCCGCCGGTTAAAAGCCATGTTGCCGCCTATTCCCGAAGGGGCCGGGGCGAAAGGATTAAGGTATTTTCCGGATTATTCAAGAAAACGGTTGGTAAAGGCCTTATCCACATCAATCATTTCTTCGATCAAGCCGCGCTCAAAAAGCCATTGCGTGTAGCTTTCCCAGCGCTCTCGCTCCTGGAGGCCCCACCGGGGCGCGTCGTCCTGGTATTTATCTTTGAGCCACTCCTGGCTGGCCATGACCAGCTCCCGGTCCAGCTCCGGTGCATTGGCCAGGAGAGCCTCTGCCGCTGCAGCCGGGTTTTCCGCGGCGAAGCGATAGCCCCTGGCGGTGGCCCGCATAAATCTCTGGATCAGCTCCGGATTCTCCTCGATCAGGGCTTCTCCCGCCACCAGCACCGGTGTATAGTAGTCCAGGGCCGGATCGATGTCGCGCAGCTGGATGAAATTAAGCTCCATCCCCTTTAACTCCGCCTCCACCCCGGTCCAGCCGTAGTAAATCCAGGCAAAATCGGCCTCCTGTTCGATGACGATGAGCGAATCGACTTCGCCGGTGGTGGCGATAGTGACGGTGCTGTAGTCGGCGCCATCTTTTTCCATCAGGGCCTTGATGGTGGCTTCTTCCACGGGGGAGCCCCAGCCGCCGTATGTTTTTCCGGAAAAATCGGCGGGGGTGGTAATATTTTTATCCTTCAGCGAGGCAAACCCCGAGGTGTTATGCTGCAGCACGGCGGCGATGGAAACGACGGGGTATCCGGCCAGGCGGGCGAAAGTCACCTCTTCCTGGTAGCTGACCCCGAATTCCGCTTTACCCCCGGAAACAATCTGGATCACGCTGCCGGGGGCCTGGATAAATTCCACCGCCAGGTTTTCTTCGGTGTAAAACCCTTGCTCCAGGGCGGCATACATGCCGCTGTAGTTGGTATTGGGGGTCCAGTCCAGCAGCACGGTGATTTTGTCCGGCTCTGCATCACTGCTGCTGCCGTCACCGGCGCAGCCCGGGATAAACAGCAGGGCCAGGCCCGGAAGCAACAGGAACAGGCTTAAGGCAGGCCGTATATTACGTCTCAACACAATAATCACTCCTCCGGGTACACTGATTTATGGCGGTGCCAGGGCATGGCCAGCCATGCCGCCAGCTCCGTTAACTTGAATAAAAGCAGGCTTAACACCACTACCACCAGGATGGCGGCGAAGGTATTGGCTGTTTGGTAGGAACGCATCGAGCGGAGCATAAAAACGCCCAGGCCCCACCGGGCGGCGAGCCATTCGCCGATTACTGCGCCCATGACGCTGTAGGTGGCGGCGATTTTAAGGCCGGAAAAAAAGTAGGGCAGCACGGCCGGGAGCTGGGCTGAGCGGAAAATCATGGCCGGACCGGCCTGCATCACTTTAAGCAGGTTGATCGTTTCCGGGTCGACCTGCTCCAGCCCCTCCACCAGGTTGATGGCCATGGGAAAGAAACAGACCAGGGCCACCACCACGATCTTGGAGGTGAGCCCCAGGCCGAACCAGATTAAGAACAGCGGCGCCAGGGCGATGATGGGAATGGTCTGCGAGATGATCAGCAGCGGGTAGAGAGCCTGTTTCAACCAGGAATGGCGGTCCATGAACACGGCCAGGGCCAGCGCCACCAGTACAGAGAGGCTTAGCCCGGCGGCCACGGCGGCCAGGGTGGCCCGGGAGTGCTCCGCCAGGAGAGAGGCGTTGTGGTAAAGGGATAAGATTACGGCCGAGGGGGGAGGCAGTTTGCTAACCGCCACGTCCGCCACCCGGCACAGGGCCTCCCATAACAGCAGCACGGCCAGCACGGCCAGCGCCCCGGGCAGGCTACGCTTGGCGGTATTTGCCCACTTTTTCATCTATGGTAACTCCTTTGGTGCTGTAATCGATCTTGACTACAGAGAGAATCCGCTCCGCCCCGGCGGCTGCGCAAACCTGCTGGGCTTCTTTGACCAGATCCAGCAGCCGGTCCAGCTCCCCTTCCATGGTTGTCTCCATGGGGCCGACAGTATATTTAACCCCGGATTTTTTAATTAACTCGATGACCCGGTCCACGGTGGGATATACGGCGGCTTCCTCCACCAGGGGGATCACCTGCAAGCTGACATTGCACTGCGGCATGATGCTTCACTCCTTTCCAAACGCTGAAATATAAAAGCTGCCGCCAACTTAAGGCGGCAGCTTGTCGATCATACAGATCAAGCCCATGTTCCCTACGCTGGCATTACCCAGTACCCGCATTCACGGGCAGCAACAGGTTCAAAGGGTTAAAGGCTTCATCGCGCCTTACTCTCAGCCCCGCTCGGAGCTCCCCTACAAAATATTAAGTTACGCAAATTATACCATATCCGGGCTGATTTGCAAAGCATAGCATTTCAGATGTTTGTATTTACATTGGAAATTGATTTTGCCAAAAAAAAAAGGTAATTTTGCTGGCGTCTATGCAGCAAGGTAAAGGAGAAGCGCCCGGGAAGGCGAATAATGATTTAAGATGCGGTCCTACTGCCCGGGATCCGCTGCTAAATCGCATTGATATTCACTAAAGGTGTGCGTCATGGACCTGTTTTTAATCTTTTCCTCGGCTTTCGTGGTCGGACTGTCAGGAGCGCTGATGCCGGGACCGGTAACGGCGGTGCTGGCAGAGCATGCCTTGAAAAGAGGTTTTTGGGCAGCCCCCCTGGTAACCCTGGGCCACGGCCTTCTGGAAGCCCTGATGGTAGCGCTCCTGGCTGCCGGGGTAAGCGCATATATGACCGGGCGCGGCCCGGCCGGAATCATCGGTATCGCCGGGGGCTTTGTCCTGGCCTGGATGGGCTGGGGCATGTTCAGAAGCGCCCGTTCCGGCAGCCTTTCCCTGCGCGGTGAAGAAGCGGAAGGCCGGAAAGGCCCGGTCACAGGCTCTGTGGCTGCGGGAATGGTCACCACCCTCTCCAACCCCTACTGGTTTTTGTGGTGGGTTACCGTGGGTGCCGGTTTTGTAAGCCTTTCCCGGCAACACGGCCCGGGAGGCTTGCTCCTTTTCTTTAGCGGCCATATCCTGGCGGACCTGGCCTGGCTCTCTATTCTGGCGGCGATCCTGGTCCTGGGCAAGAGCCTGATCAGTGATAAAATCTATCGTGCCATCGTCGCCGGCCTGGGGATTTTTCTCATGGCCTTTTCCCTCTACTTCCTCTGGACAGGGATCACCCGTCTTTTCGGGATTTAAACTTCAAATTAAATTTTTGAATCCCCCCATCAGTGGGGAGGGAGTTTCGGGTCTCTTGCCCACTTTCTGTATTCATGGGCTCGGTGTGGTAGCTCCCTCTCCCCTGGCGGGAGTGGGTTAGGGAGAGGGGCGTTTAGAAGTCAGATGTCGGAGGTCAGAGGTCAGAAAAAACCTCCTTTGCCAATACTTCGGCCTTCTATAATTATCGATGTCGTTTATCTTGCTTTAGAAACCTTTCTTCTAAATTCCAAAGTCTGGATTTCCTTATTACTCCATAAGCCTGCTTTCCTGTTTCTCCTGACTCTGGATTTTCTCTTCTACTATCCCCCCCACCCCAGCCCTCCCCCACCAGGGGGTAATCTTTACCCATACATGACACCGGGGGTCAAAGGTTATGTGGGGGGTGGTGCTCCTCTCTGTGCAAAGATCTCATACATCTCTGCTGCTATTTCCAGGGCTTGCAGCCCTCGCCACATGGCTTTGGTGCCGGGAT
>JAKPEE010000106.1 GCA_029552125.1 Bacillota bacterium
AAGAAAAAAGGATGAGGACAAGGATTAGTAAATTTTGGTATCACCTACCCCCCTAGGGGGGTAGGTGATACCCCAGGGTTGTACCGTAGGTGGTCAACTTTTCGAGTCCCGATCCGGTCAACTTTTCGGTTACCGAAAACACCAGGGCTTGGGGTTGGTTTCTGTTAGGTTTCCAGCAGCATTCTTTCTTTGCCGCTCATGGTGGGAGTGGGCACTACACTGTAGATTACCGGAAATTCGCGTATGATCTCGGTATTGCGCAGGGCGGTGCAGCAGAAGAGCTGGACATTCTGGTAGTAGCTAATAGTATTAATTATTTCAAGGATGTGGCTGCTGGAGGCCTTACCGAAGGGATTATCGGCTAAAAAACCGAGGGCGATTCGGACCCTTCAGATAGACTATCCTTTGAATCTTACCTACCACCGGGAAAGCGCGGGTATATATACCTTTTTTAGATTTCCCGGGAGAGCCTAAAGCGACAAGCTTATAAGGACGAAGCCAGTTAAAGCGCTATTTGTTCCTTCCAGAATCTAATTATCTGTTTTAAAATCGATCCCGGTCGTCTTTCAATAGAAGCAAAGTCGAATACTTTGCTTTTATCCATGATGTTAACGGTAAATGTTGTAGGTCCATTTCTAATAATAGTTAGGCCTGGGAACTCGAGCATTTCTAACTTGTCCATACTACCAATAGATGGGTTAGGGAATTTTATAAAGCTGCAATCCCGATAGCGCTTTAATTCTCGCCATAGTTTAATCTCAAGAGCGTTTAGATGCAGCTCTGGATATACCCTGGCCTGCTGAAAAATTGACCAACTGGTACGTTGCGGTTCTGCTGGTCCATATCCACCTGTGGCTATTTTAGGGGTCTTTCTCTGCCAGCTTTCCACATAGAAAACAACCGCTAGCTCTTCTCCCCGTCGCGGTGAACCTGCTTCTTTGATCTGCGATCTTTTCATAATTTCAAAGTCACGGATTTTCCCGTAGTAAAGAATCCCTTGTTCCGCCTCATCTTTGAATTTCTCTTTTGACTGGTAGATGGCAACGTATTCGAGGGCCCCTAAGAAGGATTTTACTTTGTCCAGGTAAGTATAATACATGTTCTTTTGTAAGCATAGGGGCAGTTGCTCTTTTCTCCCCAAGGGCCCAATTAAGACGTTTCTGATATTCTTCTCTTCATCCAAATAATTCGCAAAGCCTTCCTGAGTGATAGTTCTTTCAAATGGTATTTGCGGTGACTCAAGAATCAGGTCACTTATGAGTTCTTCAACCAAAGTAACCTGGCTTGGCAGAAAAGGAAGCGCACCAATGCCGACCTCTTCTATGCTTTTGTATAATTTGCTGGCAGGCTTACCCTTCTCTCGGCCGGCAAAAGCTGCTTCATTGTTATGCGGAAAAAGAATATAGGCACCAAAGATATTACGAGAAAGCTGGTTATTGGACTGCATCACAATGGCGTCTCGGTAGCGGTGCATGGCGTTAATTGTATCTTCGGGGGGGCCGGCTTGGCCATACTTTTGAATATAGGCATCATCGACACGTAGGCGGTATTTAGCGTCAAAAATATAATTGTAATTGACATGAGTACCCGTTTTTCTTAACTCTAAAATATTATCCGGTTGCTGGGCTACAGTTGGCAGGTTTGTATAAAAACGATTGTAGTAAATGTTAAACTGCTCGCCGTTTCTTTTGTCGATATAGGTTAATTTCGATTCTTTGCCCTTAGCCAAATTTACAGTAATGCCGTTTCGCTCGGTTTTCACTAAATTGTTACTCTGCAGATGATACTTTTGTCTTAAGAGCTTATTCAGCTTTAAAAAACACCAATACTCATATAGTTCGGCTAAATTCTTCAGTGATAAGTGAAATAGATCTGATTGGATGTGCAGGCCTTTGAGTAACATCAAATAGTATTTAAAAACATCTTTGTATCCCGGGGCCATCTGCATAACCAGTGACGAGTGATCCAAACGGGCTAAGTAGCCGACTTCTTTTAAAAAAGTACTGTTGGTCATTCGAGAAAGATGCTTGCGCATTTGATAAATTTTGTCAGTTACTTTATTGTCCAGATTATGCCTGTTTACTTCTGAGTATCTTTGGGCGAAATGTTTCAGTTTTAGGTCTAACTGAGACAACATCCACTTTAAAAACCGATTCTCAAAAGTATCGTAAGTAAGCTCTTTCTTGCTGTCTAACACCCTTCGGGGGATATAGGTTTTGTTCCCTATGGTTATCCCTGTGCCATGTTCGATCATCAAGTGGGAACGATTCACCAGCCAGCGAATACTTTTAGCGTCGGCTTTTTTCACCTTTTCTGGAGAGACAACCCGATTGATGGGGATGATTTTGTGGTGAGGCTGTTTAAGTATGATGTTGAGCGATTTGATTAATTCCTTAAATATCGCATTCAAAATATAGAAAAATTCCGCGCCGGTAGGTTTATCGTCACTAATAAGAGAAGCGGAAAAGCTTGTCTTCATCAAAAAATCAAAGGCCAGGTTATAGACCTCTTCATTGACTTCCTGTAGCAGCTGCCAAAAGTCTTTGACATAATCCAGCTTGCTTGGGAACACCTCAATTTCAAAAGAGAGCAAACAATGCTGGCCGGACAATACTTTAAATTGAGAAGGTCCGACTTCATTATAGAAATTAATTATTCCAGATAGAATACGCCCTTGCTTTCCGGTAGGGGTAATGGCATCACGGATCTCCTTATTAGCGTGATCAATAATAATTTCTTTTGCACAAGTGTCTCTTTTTTCTAAGATTAGTTCGTAGTTTGTCTGTTCGAAGAAGCAGGGGTATATTCCTCCTCCTTCGTATTCAACAAGCCCCTCTAGTGATAATGGGTTGTATATTTTGACCGAACAATCAGAGGGAGTTATTTGAAATTTTGATCGTATAGGATTTCCGTGCTCATTTCGATGTAAATGGAACGCTTCGACAATTTTATTTTGAGGAACCCCTTTGATTGTTATGTCAAAATCCTCTGTGGAGATTAGGAGCAGCTCTTGGTGTTTATGCCCAGAAAGAGGTAAAGCCGTCATTCTCAAACCTCCTGAGCATAAATTCAATTTTTTCTTTGCTCCTAGGATACTGATCACCGCAGAACTCTTTTAGCTTGTTTAATAGCTTTTCAATATTCAATGAACTACCCTGAATACGCGGTAACATCTTCTGCATAATCTGGAAGTCTTCAGCAACTTTTTCAGGAAGCAAGCGGAGCTCTTTATTGTAAAGAAGATAAAAGCAAAACTCGTCTCTGACCCGGTAACCTACATGAAAGCCTTCTTCTTTTAAAATGTTATTAATCTTTTCGAGCAGCGCCACCTTGCTATGTATATAGGGTTCGTTTCCAAAATAGCAATCCTGAAGTTTTATATATTCGCATTTCAAAAAATCGTTTTTCACCAGAATTGCTTCGATATGATTATGTTTGGCTTGTGGATATTGGTTTAAAGCGATCTCTGAAAATTCAATGGTATTAGCCCGGTCCAGGACTTTTCGGCTGAAAGAATGAGTTGTTTCATCCATATTTACTGTGCCGATTAGGTAAAAGTTTTCAGGGAAGTATAGCGGTTCTTCATACCCGTTTATAACAATGGGAAAGCTTTTCAACTCACCCCCTTCTAACTTACGCGACTCAATAACACTTAGAAAGTCACTGAAGTAATATTCCACACGAGCCAGATTCATCTCATCGAGACAGACGAAGTAAGGATTTTCAGGGTCTGACAGTGCTTTGCGGATCACTTTGGTGAGGTGACCTTCCACAAACTCCCCCTGTAAATTGCGGTATCCGAGTAAGTCCGTGCTATCGTTCCAATCCGGCCGGACAGCAATCAAATGAAATCGCCCATTTTCTGCATTGGCCCCAAGCGCTTCGGCAAACAACTCCCCCACTTTACTTTTCCCTGTACCCGAAATGCCAGAGAGAATGATAAAGGGTTTGGTCTTTAAGCTTAGGAATATGTTTTTTACAAATTCAGGGCTATAGACAAAGCCTTTATGGGCGATATAGTCTATAATGTGATTTACAATATCAACAGGTGCTGGTGTGTCTACGGGATCGCTTTCTTTAAGGGTAATAATTTCAAAACCTCGTTTTTCTAAATATGAATTGGACTGTTCACCCCCACTAAACAGGTCTTTTGAGAGCCCTGTGGCCATGCTGATAATCTGTTTGGGCGGGTAATAATTTTCCTCATACTTAATCGCATATTTTTGGCTAGCTCTTTTTTGCCAACCCTGCCATTCAGTCGTATTTCTTAATATCTCATCGAATTCTCGAATTGCTTCTAAAATCTTTTCACGTGGCACATCGGGGATAGACACGCGCCCCCCTCCTTTGCTGGGCTTTCGCTTTAACTCAAAATAGACACTACCGTCATCTTCTTCAATATGACGTTGATATGAGAACTCACCGGCATAATAAAATAGCGAATCTCTTTGTTCTCGAACAAACACATGGATGGGATATCCTTCTGCTTTTGAGTCAATGATGGATTTATTTGATCGCATCTCTAAATTAAAAGTTCTTTCTCCATTGCTTTTGCGCCCTTCTGCATAACACTTCAGTAAATCTTTCTCTTCATTAAGCCACGCATTTTGATAGAACTTACCACCGATAGTACAAAGAATAATGGCTGCTTTATATCCATCTTTATCAATGGGATGAATACCTTTTACCTGGTTTTGATGGGATAGGGAAGCAATATCTTTCGCGGACACAGCAAATTCCAGCGGTAGGCCATCCATTAAATCAAGTAGGGTAATCTGCGTAAAATTTAATTCACGATAGTACTCATAAAGATGCTTATAAGCTACCCTACGAAGTTGTTTTTCTGTTTCTTCATCACTTAACGCAGAAAAAGTCTCTTCATTAAACTTTAAGACTCCGCTTTCTTTTTCATAGACAATGAATTCACTTAGGTATTTAATCGGATTTTGGATCATTGAAGATTTAATCTGTGCATCTGTTAACGATCTAATATTTGCCATTTCTCGATCAGCTTTTTCCGGCAACTTGTCATGGTTCACCCGAGTAGTATAAAAATGTTTGAACTTCTGCACGACTTGATCAATATGGGGCGGGTCGTCACTAGAGTAACTATCTAACAAAGATAGCACGGTCACCATTTTATATGTGGATTGCCGGTTTTTAAAGGAGTTGTCAAATCGGTCAATAATGGACATCTTACCACCTGCCTTCAGTTATTTACATCAAGTTTAATGATATATACAATTTTAAAATGATTATATTATCCCGATTGACTAAGCTGCTAAATAGCTTGAATCGTATCCGGCAGGCAAATAATGTAAAGATAGCTTTACGCCCGGCTTAGGCCGATGTAAAGGGTTTCCCGCGATGCCTGAGATATGCCGTAGAGGTTGTTTTCCTGATCACTTTCCGGGCAGACTAACGTTTCTAACTCTATGAGGATGATAACGGGCCTCTCCATGCCCCGGAAGCGGCGAATGCTTGAGAAAAAAATTTGGGACGGATCGTTCTGGCAGCGATCTACCAGTGGATAGCGGCCGAACTTCTCCAGGCCGGCCAGGACACTTTTGTTTTTGCTGGTGCCGGTAAGGATGGCAATGTCCGACGGAGAAACCTGTTCCCTTGAAACCAGGCCATGCAAGAGGTTGTTCAGCTTCTTTTCCAGGGCGCGGTTTTCGTATGAGTCGATGGTAATATATTCCACTCCTCCTCCGGCAGGGCCGCGGCTGACGTATTGGCCACGGTTGTAAAAGCTAATTAAGAGGTTGTGGATTAAGCGGTTATTGCGCAAGTTTTCCACCAAGGTAAAGGGCTCCATCTTAAAGGGCAGGTTCTCTTCTTTTTCCCAGATGCTTTGGTTCTGATCGTAGAAGATATAAAAGATGCCTGCTGCGGGATCCTGCATGCACAGCTGGAGTATATCCCAGTATTCGGGCTTCATATCCTGCCCCTCATCGACGATGACGGCGTCGAATCGGGTGGGAATAACCTTTAGGGCATCAAGGAGGGCGTTGGGCAGGGTCTGGAAGAAATAGTCCCGGGGGAGTTGCGCCTGCCGCGGGCCGTCGGGGTCAACCAACTCTTTGAAGCCTGCCTGCAATCCCCAGCGATAGCAAAGCTGGTGGAAGTGGCAGACAGTGAGGTTGTCCAGCCCGCCGGCCTGGAAGGAGAGGGCGTCGGCCAGCAGTTTGTTGGGGCAGGTAAAAAGGGTCTCGTAGCCCTGCAGGGCCAGCTGGCGGGCCTTCTGGAAGGCGAGCATGGTTTTACCGGTACCGGCGCCGCCGGTGATCAAAGCTTTGGTGGTTTTAGAGAGGAATTGGAGCAGCCTGAACTGGTCTTCGGTGAGCTTTAAAATGTCTTGCTTGTAGCGGCGGATGTTCAAACCCATGGGAACCTTGCGCAGCTCCATGCTGGGCGCCAGGGCCCGGGTGATGTGCTCGATATCGGTCATATGTAGACAATCCGGTGTTTCCTTGCAGGACCGTCCGCTCCAGTTTTTGATCCACCGCTGCCGCCACTGGTCGCGCAACCGCTGAACCAACCGCTCCGGGTCGGTGAGGTCTTCGGCGAAGCCAAAAAGCTGCAGGGGCGCAGCGGGACCGAAGTCTCGCTGCGGGGAAGCGACTTGCGGCAGAACGGCACCGTAGCCGCTGTAGATATGGCGGTTACGGAAGCGCGGCATCTCCTTAAGCTTGTGGATTAGCGCGTACATGTTCCTGCGGGCTTGCCGGATGGGATCATCGATGCGGTGCCAGGCACCGCTTACGCTGATGCTGAACCAAGTACCATTTTCGAGCTTGATCCGGCCCCCTTTTACCTCGAGAACCAGCCAACCGAAGCCGGGATCCAGGACCACGAAGTCGATCTCGCCCAGAGGATAGTCCGAGGGCAAAGGCTCGTCAATGAAATCCGGATAAGCGCAATCATAAGCGGCACCGCGATTGCGGCAGAGCCACTCTACGTTGTAGAAAACAGTGTAGTCATCAGGAAGTTTGGCCAGGGCATCGTAGACTAGAAGCTCGCCGGTTTTGCCCGGCTCAGCCTTGCAGCTTTCAGGGATGTATTCTGGAAAGATCTTTGCCATGTAAGCCGCAGCCTTTCCGGAACTGCATATAATATTCTTATATTTCTTGACAGTGCAGCAAAATTCCTTTTTCAATACCTGGAGGGGCTGTTAATCATAGAGATATTCAATGCGAATCAGATTTTCCGCGGCGCGGGCAATTTTCAGTCTTTTATATTAATTACGTTAAAAAGTGACATGATCCTGTATCATTAGCAACGACGTAGAGCAAATGAGAAACGCTCACGAGCCTGCAAGAAGAACCAAGAAAAGAGATTCTTCGCTGCGCTCAGAATGACACAGAAGGGGATTAGAATTATACATGGTTCCACTACACCAATGAAAGGCAGAGATCCTTCGGGCTTCGCCCTCAGGATGACAAGGAGAGGGGCGAGTATAAAGGCCGTCAAAAAAATTGGGCGTACTTTTCATGTAGAGCAAATAGTACGCCATGGTGTTTCGTCCGGAAGTGGATCCGGCTTTTACCTTCGCCTTTGAGAGAACCATCCAAGCCGGGTAAAGATATACTGCTAATGCCGGACACATAGGAGAAAATCACGCTATACGGGAAGTTGCCCGTAATATTATATTCTTAGCTGATGCTCAGGCTTTTAATCACCCCCCTCTCCCTAGCCCTCTCCCACGGGGGGAGAGGGAATTAGCCCGGGCAGGGAAACAAAGCTGCTTGACCCGGCAGGGCAAGGTATCCGCACCCCTTACCCCATGGGTGGGGGACGATAGAGGGAATTAGCCCGGGCAGGGAAGCAAAGCTTGCTTGACCCGGCAGGGCAAGGCATCCGCACCCCTTACCCCCTGGGTAAGGGACGATAGAGGGAATTAGCCCGGGCAGGGAAACAAAGCTGCTTGACCCGGCAGGGCAAGATATCCGCACCCCTTACCCCATGGGTGGGGGACGATGGAGAGAATTAGCCCGGGCAGGGAAACAAAGCTTGCTTGACCCGGCAGGGCAAGGCATCCGCACCCCTTACCCCCTGGGTGGGGGACGATAGAGGGAATTAGCCCGGGCAGGGAAGCAAAGCTTGCTTGACCCGGCAGGGCAAGGTATCCGCACCCCTTACCCCCTGGGTGGGGGAGGGTCGAAGATGGGAGGATAGCGATGAGGCTAAGCAGTAACAATTCTTAAATGAAGATGGCTACTGCTTGATTTCCCAGTAGCATCGCTTGGGCGAAACTATTTTTTCTTCTTTTTTCAGCTTCGCCATGACTTTGTCTACTTCTTTCCTGTCGATTCCTGTTGCCTCAGCAACTTGTCCCGCGCTAACCGGCTGATCTACCTTGCGAAAATAGTCAAGCACTGCTTCGTAAGGGTCCATTTTTTCTACCTCTCTTTCCCCGCTATGTATGCGAAAAGTTATAGCCAAAATGCACGTGCTACTAACGTCTAGCTTAATTTGATATCATAGAGTTCCTTTGCTAATTCTTTTGCTTTGGGAAAATGTCCTTCAAGATGTTTTTTTAATTCATTTAGTTTAGCGCTTAACCTTTCACCATCAAAACCTTCCTGATGAAGATAAACCATCGTGCTTAACACTTCTAGCACGCTGGCAGGTTGGTCAGCCAAAAACTTAACAAGCTCTTTTTCTGTTCCTGAGCCACACTTAGCTTCGCCGCTACCATTTTCTTCTTTCAACTGTATCTTAAAGGCCGGCCCGCTGGTTTCTTCAATTAATATACCCAGATCTTCAGCAATATGTAAATCTACACTAAGTGTAGGTGAATAAACTCCGTAGAAATGGAAAATAAAGTCCTGGCCGAAGTCAATTCCTTTGGCTTGAAGTAAATAAATTAGCTTATGCAGTTTTTTTCTTCCGACGATCTCACCACCAATTATATCAATACATTTCTCGATTCGTTCAATTCTTTCGATCTTATTCATCAAATTTCGTCCCTTCGGGTTCAATTATTTAATCTTTTTAAAACTTCCTCAGGCATGTGCCAATAGACAGTATTAAAATTTAAAGCATTTTTTCCCGCACTTAATAAACCTTCATAACCGGAAAGCTGTTCAGGCTTACCTTCACGGTTGAGAAACCATATTTCCTGGGGGCTTTTTTCTTTTTTTATTTGATAAAAGTAATCTTTATATGCAATATCTTTAGGCTCGTCTTCCACAAAAAAATAAGTAATGTCATCTTTAAGTATTTCCTTTAACTTATCTCTTTTGTCTGCATACTCTTTACCTCCCACGTCAAGTATATCACACTTAAAAAGTCTTCGACTAATAAAGTCCTGAGACAAACGTTTTAGGATATCATCTTCTGCACTATAGGCCCATTCGTGGACCCACGATAAAATTAAAAAATCATTTAGAGTTAGGAAATCGTCGACCGGTATTGACTCATTTTTTACTAATTTTTGAAATGCCGCATTACCTATTATGTCATGTCCATCAATAATAAGATGAGCAGCTCTTTTTAGGATCATACGTAGCATTGCCTCCGCAGCTCTGATGGTCTTATGAAAGTACACATGTTTATACATATAATGTCTTCCAAGTATGTGCTGCTCCAAAGTGCTTAGACCTCTTTTCCCGTCTATCACAACAGTTTCAATTTCTCCTAGTTGGTTGCCTTCTTCATCTTCCACTTCAACAATGTTTTTGACTTTACTTATGGTAAGTGTTCGCAATATCCATTCTTGGTCAAAGTTACCGTACCTTGCACCTGTCATATGAGTATCTCTCAAAAGGTAGTCAAATCGATCTACATCCAGCTGACTACTAATGATATCGCATAGATAATAAGGAGTAATAGTCTTAGAATAAACACCTACTATCTTTTGGGGAAAGTCATCTATTTCAACTGATTTCAATATGCTATTAACCCCTTTGTCCTCAAGCACTATTCGTTTGGTCCAACTCTCATGCTTATAACTTACCCCAAGATCTTGGTTGCATAAATTTTCAAACATATGGCTAAAAGGACCGTGTCCTATATCGTGTAACAACGCTGCTGTTAATAAGATCTTTATTTGTTCGTCATCTAACTTGCCGGGGATAGTAGATCTTAAGTGGTGAGTGACTCTTTTAGCAAGATGGTAACAGCCAAGGGAATGGCAGAAGCGGCTGTGCTCTGCCCCTGGATACACAATCCAGGCCAGTCCTAGTTGCCTAATATGTCGTAATCTCTGCATTGCTAATGAATCAATTAATTTAAGTATATGTGGTTCTTCAACTCTGATGATATCATGAATCGGATCTCTAAAGAATTTAACCATTAAACCACTCTCTTTGTTTCTATTATTCTATACCAGTGCCTTAACAAAAAGAGATAAGCAAATATTTCAACATGGATTGTAAAAATCCTTCATTAATTTCCAGCAGATGCCTGCAAAGTATTAAGATTCCGTTTTAGTTCGCTATTTCGTGACTCTCCTCAACGCAAATATTGCCTCGCACCTGTTTTCGGTTCCTGCTTCCGACCCAAATATCCATGTTAGAAAATTCAGATCCTCTATCGCCATTTCATACGTGTAATTTAAGATTTCGATGATAAAAAAATGTTGCAACCATTCATGGCCTCTAATAGAACTATAGTAAAACCAAAGCTTGGCCTCAGGATCTGAGCATTGTTTAAGTAATGATAGGATTATCTAAAATATCTTCAACTGCCTGGCGTCGCCCGGTTTGCTTCCCGGGATATGGGCGTAGGCCTGTTCGAGGGCCTGGGGGGTCGGTTTCTGTTGAGTTTTCAGCAGCATTCTTTCTTTGCCGCTCATGGTGGGGGTGGGCACTAAACTGTAGATTACCGGGAATTCGCGTATGATCTCGGTATTGCGCAGGGCGGTGCAGCAGAAGAGCTGGACATTCTGGTAGTAGGCAATAGTATTAATTATTTCGAGGATATGGCTGCTGGAGGCCTTGCCGAAGGGATTATCGGCTAAAATGACTGAGGACGATTCGCGCCCTCCGGAGCGGGAATGGCGCAAGTATGACAGCAGTACCACGAAAAGGGAAAACCGGCCGGCAAATCTCTGCCCCTGGGACCAGTCGTTAAGGTAATCCCAACTGTCATACTGCTTATGGATATAGCTATTTTCATAATCGCCAGGCTTAAGAAGCTGAATACTGATATTATCCAGATTAACGACCCGGTCCAGAAGTTGCGCCGATTTTACCGCATCGTTGAGGAATTGATCGATCTCATCTTTATCGACGTTTTGCTGGTGTTGCCGGGCGGCTTCTTCCACCATCTTGTGCAGGTAATCTTTAATGGCTGCTTTAGCCTCGGTCTCGTCCGGTTTCTTGAATTCGATTTTAAAGAGGTTGAGCTTTTCACCCCGCAGCTCTATTTTAGCCCTGCGGTGCAGCTCTTTCAGCTGCTCCAGCAAGCTGTCCACATGCCGCCAGGTGCGTAAGGCCATTTCATTGATTCTTTGATCAATATTTTTTAATTGCTGCTGCACATGTTCCTGCAGGCGCTCAATGGCTTCCAGGGCGTGGTTCAGCTTCGCCTGCAGCTCGCCGATTCGCTCTTCCCAGCCATCTTCGTTTGTCCGCTGATGCAAGCTGCGGAAGAACCGCTTGATATTTTCCCCGTGCAGTTTCATCAGTTCTTCTTCGCAGGCTTTCAGGGCTGTTAATACTTTACTCTTGTGATTATGCATAGCCGCTCCGACCTGCTCCAGCTCTTGCCGGTTTTCCTCCACCGCAGCCAGGGCCCGTCCCAGCAGCAGTTTTTGCTCTTCTTCTTCGCTGAAAGGCGCAGCTTCAGAGGGAAATGCAAGGACGGTACTCTGAAGGCTGCTCAAGGCGCGATCATAATCTTCAATCCACCTGGTGCATTCATTTTTCCGCTGATGCAAATCCTGCTGCTCCCGGGATAGCCTGGCCATGGCATCACGGGTGCGCTCCTCCTCCTGGCTCAAGACAAGCTCACTTAAATCGGGTAGCTCTTGCCCGGGGAAATCAGCATCTAACTTTTGCAAGCGGTCTCTGTAAACAGCCTCGGCGCTACCCGCTTTTTTATCTGCAAGGCTGCATTCCTTTTCAGCTTTCTTAAAGGCCTGCTCTTGGGCCTCGTGCTCTGCTTTTGCGTGCCTGATATCATCACTGGTAACAGGGTAATAATTTGTTTCTACCTCCGGCAGCTCTAAACCTAAGCGCTGGATGGTATTTTCGTAATCGGCAATATCCTTTTTATACTCAGCAATGCGTTTTTCCAGGTCCTTGAGATCGCTTTGCTTCTCTTGTAGGGTTGCATGCATGGCGCTGATTTGCTGCATTTTTCCTTCCAGCTCTGCTTCATCAACAGGCTGCTCGCCTCTACCGGCAAATTGGCTAAGCTCTACTGCGGTATAGTGAAGCGAGCTAAAGGCATCATATCTTTCCCGTTTACCCTGCAGGATTCTTATCTTTTCTTTGAGCTCTACTATGATCTGCTGTTGCCGCGCTACTTTTTGCTCCAGCTCTGTTAGGGCGGCTTCAGCTTCTTTTTTCCGCTTCTGCAGTTTCTTAAGCTCTTTGCGCCCGGCTTCGTTTTTTGACCATCTCTTAAGATAGCGCCGGCCGTAGTCATCCGCCCGTTCGAGGGTGTTTTTTCTCTCCTTTAGTTTTTCAAGGCCGGCGTTTATATCTTTTAAAGCTTGCTCACTTTGCTTTAGTTCATTTTCCAGGCGCTCCTTTTCTTGCTCTTGCCGGTTAAGCGCTTTGTCCAGTTCGCGCCGCGCTTTCTCCCATTGCTGCGGTGATGTATAAATATATTGATGCAGAAAAAGCTCTACTTTTTTCCCTAAAGCCCGTATGGCCCGGTCATCGGTATCCAGCTTGCTTAGCTTCTCAGATATTTCGGCAAGCTTATCGCTAATTTTTTGCCGGTAGGCGCCGGCTTTTTCGTCTGAAATAAAAAGTTCCAGGCCGCGGTGGCTTAAAAAGTATACTCCCTGCAGTTCACTGCCGTGGTAAAACTCTTCCCTTGAAATAAGGGGTACCGGTACAGGGAGCTCCTGGGCGATGGTGGGCGGCCGCCGTTTTAGCTCTTTTAGCTGCGCGGGCTCTACTAAAACGGCGTACGGGAGCCAGGGGCGGGTTTGCAGAAGCTCCTGGCGGCGTGCTGCGGGGTCTTGCTTAAGCAGGTCCACCGCGGGCTGGGCCGCCATTCCTCTACGGCGCAAGATCTCCGCCACCCGGTCCACTTCCGCGTTGGGCCGGGGGGCCCCGCTGCCGCTGAACAGCTCTTGCTGCTCTTTCCAGCGCCGCTCTTCGCGCCGGCACTCCAGGTAGCTTTTCTTGATCAGCGTTTCCTTTTCCTCAAACCAGGTTAAAACAATCTCGGGCGGCCCGGGAAAGCTACCCGGGAATTTCTGCATCTTTAGCTCTGCCTGCAGCTCCTGGCCTTCATCGCGCCACTGGTTATAACGTTGATCATGTTCTTGCAGTTGGGCCGCGGCTTTTTCAGCCCGGGTGCGGGCGGCAGCGAGGTTATGGCGAAGCTGTTCCAGCTTTTTTTCAACCTGATCCCTGGCCAGGCCTTGCTGTTTTAGTTCAGCAGGGCATTGTTTCAGTTCGGCCTGGATCTGGAGCAGCCCCTGCTCCGGCGCATAGGGGTCGAGATCAATCCGGCGCTCGGCAAAATAAGCGGCTGCCTCTTTTCTCTCTTCGGCAAATTCTTCCATGCTTTTGGTGAGATGATGTTCGTCTCTATGGAGCTCTTGCAGTAAGCCGCCGGCCTTGCTTATCTCTGAGGAGCTCTCTTTAGCTGCTTGCTCCTGCTTTGCTAATTCATTATTGACGGCTGCTTCCTGGTCCGCCAGGTGAGCGATATACTGCTGCAGCAAGGGCAGGGCTTCTTGCTTTAACTGCTCGAAACGGCGATTAAATGCATCGTCCCCTGAGCTGGCCTTTTGAAGCTGCTGTTCACATTTGGCCAGCCCGCTTCTTTTTTCTAAAATAAGCTCCCACTTCTGGTTGGCCAGTAAACGGTGGTAGCGCTGTTGGGCTGAATCCCGCTTGCTTTGGGCAGCTTCCTTTTGCTTTTGCGCTGTTTCATATTCCGCCAGCAGCTCGACCCACAGGCGGCGGCAGCTCTCCACGGCATAGGCTTCCAGCATAAATTTGGCTCTTTCAAGTGCAGCGCCCTTTTCGGCAATGGCCTCCTCGAGCTGCCGCTGTTTTCTTTCCAGGCGGGGCAGGCTTGCAGAAAGAGTCCGGTATATGCGTGCTTGCTTTTCCAGCAGGTTGTTGCGCTGCTGCAGCGCTGCCGCCACGGTATTAAAGGCGGAAAGAAGGCCGGGAATTTGCCTGGAGAGCTCCCCCAAGGCATCGCTCTGCACTTTCAGTTCAGGCAGCTCGATGGCCTGCCGGGCCACTTTGCGAAAAGCATCCTGCAGCGTATCGTGCTGCTCGTTGCGCTCCAGCACCTCGTCCATCATGGGGATTAAGAGCTTGTTCATCAGGGTGCGGGTTTTACTGCACCCTTCAAAGAAATTTTCCACGCCGCCTTCACTGTTGTTTATCTTTAAGACATGCTCCCATTCCCGGGGGTTAATATTATAGGTGGCCAGTTTGGCCTGGTATTCCAGCTTGCGGTAAGAGTGAAACACCGCTACCGGGCTGTCTTTGAACAGATCGAGCGTTTGCTTAAAATTCAGGTTGCGCCCCTCTGCATCAACCAGGGGGATGGAAGCGATGTCCCAACTATTTTCATCCGAGTAACGATGAATGTAATTAAAGTAATCCATATCCCGGTTGGCGCTGCCTAAATTATCGGCAAAGCAGAAGCCGGTTAATAAAAAATCGGGCATCTCGCCATCGAGGCGCCATTCCACCATCACATGGCCCGTAAATTGCTCTTTTTCGAGCAGCCTGCTGATGCGGCGCTCCTGCAGCCGGGCATTGGGCAGCACCACCTGGGCCAGGAGATGAAGCAGCAGCGTTTTACCGCCCCCGTTGGCCAGAAGGAGCAAGGAGTTATGCCCCTTGGGTTCAAAGAGCGTATCGTGATAATAGCGGGACTGTCCGCCGCTGTCAAAATGGATGTTATGAATCCTGATCCGGTTCAAGCGGGGCATGCCCGGATTCCCCCTTTTTGTTCAGGTTGGAGCGCAGCAGCTCCAATATCTCATTTTTATGATCCATATTATTGTAATAATGGTTCACCAGGTTATGTAATCTTTCTTCGGGGAAGACCTGCCTGTCCCTGATCAGCCGCACTAAACCGTGCCTCTGCAGAAAATCCATGGTTTTAAGCAGGTAGGACAGCTGAGATTTGGAGCGGCGGTGCTGCTCCACATCGCTCTTTTGGTAAGGCAGATCCAGCCAGAGCTCTGCCGGCTCTTTTAGATTAACCCGGGTTTCGTCTTCCATGGCCTCCACGTAATCATCGGAGGCCAACTCCAGCAAATTTTCCGATACCAAATTCTGCAGGTCGGAGAGGATGATGCTTTCCCGGGAAGGCGCCGTGCTGTCTTCGCTGTCATAAAAAGCTGCCAGCATGGTCAGCACAATAAAAGAGCAGAGGTAGAGCTCCTTGTTGGTTTCCACGCCCAACTGGCGGCGCATTTCCTCGTTGGAGTAAGCAAAAATTCCTCCCGCCAGGCCGGCAGTCAGGTAAAACTTGTCGGTGAGGCTGATCAGCTTGACCTCAAAAACAGGCTCAATTACTTCTTTCCAGAGGTTGATCACATCCTGGTCGAAGCGGATCTTGTTTACCAGCGCCTCGTTATTTTCCCTGTCCACTACCGGTTTTTCAAGCAGTTCCTTTAACAGCTCGAGAGAGGTCTCGACTGTCTTCTGGCTGTAATCCATCTTTCCCGCTCCTTCTGATGACCAGGTTTTTGATTTCAATGCCGTGGGGCAGCTTGACGAGGCCCTCACCCGCCTCGATTGTAACCGGTCCGATGGTAGCCAAATCCGGTCTTTTTACAAGTAAGCGGTAAAAGGCATATTCCATCAGGTCCGCGTCGCCGGGCTCATACGGCCAGGGGAGGCCGGCCTCTATTTTCCGGCTCTGATGCAAAAGCATCAGCAGGTGGGTCAAGGCGGCAACTTCAGCTTTTGGACAGGTCTCTAATGCCAGCACCTGCTGGAGCTCTTTTATGGTTACCCTATCGCGGCTGGTAAGCGCCTCTAAAATGCCGGCAAAAAAACGCTGCAGCAGCGCGATAGTATGCCGTTTACGCTCTTTTTCGGCCTGCTGATATTCTTCCCAGGCGGCCAGGTCCGGCTCGTCCGGTTCAGCTTCCAAAGGTCTCTCTCTTTCCCGGCCCAGCAAGCGCTGCGGGGCCAGGAAAGTTTCAGGCCCCAGCAACCGGGGCGTACGGGGCCGCATGAGGGGGGCAAGGACCGTCTTCTTGAGCGCCTCACCGGGGGCATTGTTTGTTATTACCGCATCGAGAAACTCTTTTTTTAGATGAAAGCGCACCATCAGGCCTGAATAGATGCTTTCCTGAAGAACTTGTCCCACCAGGTTTTCCAGATCAGCCCGGCTGCTGATTAGCTCCAGGTGGCGCGCGGCAACATGGTTTAAGGCGTTGCTTAACCTGATTATTTTGGCGGTACGGGTTTCAGTATCCGCCCCGGGCGCTTCATTTTCGAGACGCTGCCTGGTTTCCCTGACCAGCTCTTTGAGGTTGTCAAATATGTCCTGTTCCTGCTGCAGCTGTTCTTCCATTCTTTTCAGCAGTTTGGCATAATCCGCAGAGTTGAGAGACTCGATTACATTACGGCGCACATGTTCCCGCTGCCGTTTGCACTCCTCTTCAATCCCTTCTACAGCCACTTCCAGCTCGTTGACCGTCTTCAGCGCTCCATCAAAAACCCCCCGGCGGATTTGCTGATCCAGGTAGAGCTGCATCACCGAAAAGTGCAGGTCGCGGTAGATTTCCCGGGATTTAAAGAGCAGCTCCAGCCCTTTTTCGGTGAGACGCAGGGCGATGGTGTCCCGGCCTAAGATAGTGAGGGGTCGCTGCTCCAGCAGCCGAAACTTAACCTGCTGCTCTTCCCCGGTAAAGGGGTTATAGAAGGTATAGACAAAGGGGCTGCCCCTGTTGGTGAGCTCATCGAGAAGCTTGCGCGCTATTTGCAGTTCGTCGCTGTCTGCTGTTTCTTCTTTCACCATCCGGGGCAATAAGTTACAGATAAAATCTTCACAGTCTTCGTAAGTGCAGTGGCTGTGATGGAGCATTTTTTCCAGCACAAAGAGCAGCAGGCACACTCCCAGCTCAAAACCATGGTAGTTGGCCAGCGACGTTTTCTGCTTCAACTCGTACAGGGGGAAGAAATCGAACATGGCCGCCAGGCGCTCGCCGTAACCTTCGGAGGGGATGTACTCTAACATTTTTTTCTGAAAGGCGCCGGCGCTGCCGTCTGTTTGCGCCTCAAACCTTAGTTCCACCTGCCCGCTCAAAGTTCGATCACTCCCACTGCAGCCAGCCTGCTTGCCGAGAGGGCCTCCTGGGGGATCATTTTGCCCTGCAGCCACAGCTGCAAGATGCTTGTCCTGAGCGCCGGGGAAAAATTCATACAAGAGACACTCATGATGCTAACATCCGTTTCAACTACTGGTTTGGGCAAAGGCCGGGCCATACCCTGCTTCATTAGCAAGGCGTACAGCGGTTCGGCCAGCTCCAGGTGGAGAACTGCTTTGGCCGGCGCGCTGCCGCTATCATAGTGGTTTACTTTTGAGGTCAACCGGAAGTAGATCTTAAATCCTTCCGGGTCAAGGTCGCCGAAATAATAGAGGTTGACCGTTTTGCCGCTCACCCAGGGGATGGATTCAAGAAAAGACCAGCTCTTGGTGATTTTGTTGCCTTCGCCGTAAATAATCAGATCCAGGGCCGGGGAAAAGCGCAGCAAAGATCTTTCCAGCAGCCGGGAGATAGAGGCAAAGGTATCTTTGTTCTCGATAATGAGGCCGTTAATTTCAGGGCTGGCGCCGGCATTTTTGAACTGGCGGTAAAAAAACGGTTCAGCCACTTTATAGCAATGCAGATCGGTTAAAGTGACCTTGATTTTGCTCAGCAGAGCGGTCCCCTCTGCGGAGGATAAAAACTTTTCGTCGCCGGCGAGGGCCAGGGAACGCTCGTTGACCGTGTCCCATACTGCGGGCTCTTTGTTACTGGTTGCAAGCAGATATTTATCAATATTTTGCAGTACTTGCTGATAAGTTTCGAGCTGCTCAGGATGACGGTGAAAGTAACTAAGATCAATTGAGGATTGAAAGCTGAAAATTTTAGAAGAATACTGCTTATTTCTTTTCAGGCGGTATTTCGCAGCCAGGGGCGGCACCCGACCGTTTAACCCGGAAGCCTTAAGCGGGACCAGTTCGCCCTCTTGAACCAGCCTGGTAATCTCATGGGCAAAGGTTTCATATGCCCCGGCCCGCTCCCAGGCCGATTCACCCATTAAAGCGATAACTTTATTTTCAAGATCCCTGCTGCTAATCGTCTTACGGGGATAGTTGGCCATTACTTTTTGTAAGTATTCTTGCAACAGTAACCCTCTTTCGGGAAAAGTCTCACCTGGTATCCTGTCATGCAACTTATTAGACGATTAGTTATACTTTTCTATTAAATCCCCCTTTATAAAAGGGGGACTTTCTGCTGGTCAGTTAGCCAGATAGACATAATAGTCTCCAAGGGCCTGGAAGGCTGGTGGTTCCTAAAACCTGGATCTAACCTTATTTTACAAAAAATTACGCCAAGTTACAACCAACAAGAATTATAACATAATTGTTCGGCGTGGCTCTGCCGCCGGGATATTTTTTTAACATGCTTTCAGGGCTGTTTTGAGCATAAAAAGGCCGGCCTAGAAGTGAAGTTCAAACTTTTAGGCCGGCCGGTTAAAACTCGACTATCTCTCGTTCCACGCAGGCACAGGGAAAACAGGTTCAGATGTGGCCAGTTCACCTGGAGCGACTACTTCTTGCTTTCCATCTTGCCACTGCATGAGCACCTGGTAATCGAAGCCGGCGTGCGGTGAAACTCTGCTTTGATGGAATTGCAGGTTGCCCAGAGGTGTATCCCAGGAGCCGTTTTCCAGGGCCGTAATGATGGCGTCTTTATCGGTGCTTCCGGCCTCATTAATCGCATCGGCCATGGTTATCAAGTTGACATAAGCCATAACGGCCCAGTAAGTCTTCGGCGGCTGGCCTACAACCGCGGTGTAGTCTTCCACGAATTTCTCCGTTTCCGGGGTGGGAACGGTCGGGCTCCACATGCCGAGGGCAGTCATGTACTCGCCTTCAGGGAGATCGCCAAAGCCGTCAGGCCAGCCCGGTGTATAGCCCACCGTCAGTTTCGGGCTGTAATCGACTTCTTTCATTTGCGTAGCCATGGTTGTCGCATCTGCCGGATAACCGATCCAGATGAAATAATCATGTTCAATGTTTTTGGCCTGGGTGAGCACGGAACTTAAATCGGCTCTTCCGCTTTTAAACGGTAGAGATTTAACCAATTCGAAGCCCTGCGGCACCAATATTTCTTTGAACATCTCAACGTTGCTTGTGCCGAATATTCCGTCTTCATAAGCCAGGAGCAGTTTGCCGGGACCGCCGACCTCGATCAAAGCTTCTCCCAGGGATCTCACGTTATCATATTCCCAGGGGTGATAATGGAAAAACCATTTGGCATCACCGAAGGCCTCTTCAACTGATACGGAGGCTCCTCCGGTACAGCCGAAAATGGGTTCATAGCGAGACATCGGTTCTGCCAGAGCCACGTCAACAGTGCTTGAGATTGTCCCGAGGATAATTTCCGTGTTGTCCCGGGTGATCAGTTTCTCCAGGGCAGCTACTGATGTGGCCGGATCCCCTTTGCCGTCTTCAAAAATCAGCTCTATTTTCTTGCCGCCTAAAATCCAACCGTTCGCTTCGATCTCATTCAAAGCAGTTAAGTAGCCGTTGCGCATCTGCTGCCCGGAATCTGCTGACGGCCCGGAAAGCGGTATAATGATCCCGATCTTAACAGGCTCCTCCTCCGCACCCTGCTCGCCCGGCTCCCCGGCACAGCCTGCCAGTAATGTTAACATACAAACAATCGACAGCACTGCTACCCAAAACTTCTTCACTTTTGTCCCTCCTTCAATGAACATGTATTTAAAATATTTACACCGCCAGATAAGCCCTTTTAACTTCCTCGTTTTCCATTAACTCCGCACTTGTCCCCTGGGCGACAATATGACCGTTTTCTATGACATAACCCCGCTCTGCCAGCTTTAAACTTCGCCGCACATCCTGTTCGACCAGAAAAATAGCTACGCCATTTTCCCTCACCTCCCTTAATGCTTTAAAAACGTTATCCACCACGGCCGGCGCCAATCCCATGGAAGGTTCATCGACCAGTAAAAGGGATGGACGGGTCATTAATGCCCTGGCGATAGCCAGCATCTGTTGTTCACCGCCAGATAGTGTCCCGGCCAGCTGATTGGCTCTCTCCGTAAGAATGGGGAATAAGTTGTAAACATAATCCATCGTTTCCTCTTTTTTTTGCCAGGCCTCCGGTGAACAGTTTGCTCCCACCTCCAGGTTTTCGCGCACGGTCATTAAACCAAAAAGATTTCTGCCTTCCGGCACATGGGTCATCCCAAACCTGGCTATGCGGGCCGGCAGCCAGCTGGTAATCGTAACACCTTGAAATTTTATTTCACCCTTCATCGGCTTCTCCAGCCCCGAGAGCAATCTCAAGGTGGTCGTTTTGCCGGCACCATTTGCACCGATCAGGCAAACGATCTCTCCGGCCCGGACGGTTAAATTCAGGTTCCAGATCACCTGCAGTGCCCCGTAGCCTCCCGACAGGTTGTTAACTTCCAATATGGGGGTATTCATTGCGCCACCGTCTCCTCTTGCCCTAAATAAGCTTCAATGACCCTCTCATCACCGGTCACATCTTCATAGCAGCCTTCGCACAGCTTTTGCCCATAATTCATGACGATTACCCTTTGACACAACTCGCGGACCACGCGCATAACATGCTCAACAAGAATCACGGTAATCCCTTCGCGGTTGATGCCCTTAATCAGATCCAGTATTTTATCGCATTCACCCGGCAAAAGGCCGGCCATCATCTCGTCCAGCAGCAATAACCTGGGCCTGGTAGCCAGGGCCCGCGCTATTTCCAGCAGCTTCAAATCGGGGGTAGTGAGCTGTGCCGGATAAAGATCTTTTTTCGAAGAAAGATTGACCTTGGCCAGCACTTCTTCGCTATATTTTTTTACTTTCCCGGGATGGACAGGCTTGCTATGGCCAAAGACTGCCGCAACAGCGACATTGCCCAGTACTGTCAGCTCTTTAAAGGGCTGGCAGATTTGAAAAGTGCGCCCTATGCCCATGTGACAGCGTTTATGCGGGGCCAGAAGGGTAATATCTTCACCCAAAAAAACAATGCGCCCGGCATCTACAGGTATTAACCCGCAGAGCAGATTAAAAACGGTTGACTTGCCGGCTCCATTGGGGCCAATAATGCCAAGAATTTCGCCCTCCTGGACGGAAAAGGAGAGGCCGTCGACAGCCTTAACGCCGCCAAAGTTTTTTCTGGCGTTTTCTATTTTAAGAATTTCCACTTGTTTTGCACCCCCACGAGGCCTTTGGGTAAAAAGAGTATTCCGGCAACCAGGAGTAAGCCGTAAATAATCATGTACCCATAAGGAATGGTTACCCGCATATACTCTTCAATGATTTTCAAAACAATGGCGCCGAGGACGGGGCCCACCGTAGAGTAAAGCCCCCCCAAAACAGCCATGACCATGCTGGCTACACCGATATTCAGGTTAAAAGCTTCATAAGGAATGGTGGTGGTAGTGTAATGCACATAAAACGCTCCCGCCAGGCAAGAAAAAATGGCACTGAGGGTAAAGGAGGACAGGCGATAGCGGACCGTGTTTACACCTAAAACTGAGGCCACGCTCGGGCTTGTGCGCATGGCGCTGAAAGCTAAATGAAAATGCGATCTTTCCAGGTAGAGGGAGACAACAACGGCCAGGGCCAGAATACCGAGTATTAATCCATAGCAGTAAACCCGCATCCCCCCGAATAGGCTCGGCACACTGATACCCATGGCTCCTCCCGTTACTTTTGGCAGTTGCAGCGCCACCACCAGGAGGACCTCGCTAAAGGCCAGGGAAGCAATGGCAAAATAGATACCCGAGAGGCGCAGCGTGAGGTAGCCCAGGGCGATGGCTACCACGATGGTGAGTAAAACAGCCACCGTAAAGCTCAAATACAGGGGAAAATCTAATTTTAAAAAAGTTACCGCGCTGGTATAAGCGCCCAGCCCAAAAAAACCGGTGTGGGCAAAGGAAACCAGCTCGGCCCGCGCGGCAAAATCCCAGCTTAAAGCCAGAACAGCATACATTAAGGTTAAGATGGCCAGATGGCGATAATATTCGCCCGTGATAAAGGGAAATATGACCGCCAGGATAGCGGCAGCAGCAACCAGTATGTATTTCAGGCTATATTTTTTCATATTGTCCTCACCCTGCTTTGCCTTACTACTAGCCCCCCGAGGATCATTAAAAAGAAAATTGCTCCCGACCAGCCTGTGCCGTTAGGCAGGAAGACCCCAATAAAAGATTCGGTAATGCCCAGGAGCAGGCTGGCCCAGATCACGCCATAGACATTACCAAGCCCGGCCATCACCACTACGGCCAGGCCTTTTAAGGTAAAATTAAAACCCACCATGGGCTCGGCCTGGAAGATGATACTCAGCATCATGCCGGCCACGGAGGCAAAGCCGACGGCAATGCCCAGGGCGATTAAATAAACTGACTCTGAATCGATCCCCACCAGGGCGGCGCCTTCGGGCTCCTGGCTTACCGCCCTGATGGACCTTCCCACGCGGGTGCGCTGAAGAACCTGGTACAACAGCACCAGCAGCACAATGGAAAGCAAAAGAATGAATAAGCGGGCCGTGCCGAAATTGATGCCCCAAAAACTGATGGTATGGGTGCGGTAGGGCACCGAAATAGTGCGAATCGTTCCGCCGAAGATTAACAGGGCAAGGTTTTGCAGGAATATGGAAATACCGAAGGTTAACAGGAGCTGGTTTAGTTCGCCTGCCTTAAGGACCGGTTTCACCAGGGCCTTGTAATAGGCGGCACCCAGGATAAAGAAGAGAATAAAAACCACAGGGGTCATTAATAAAGGGTCAAGGCCGTAAGTGCTAAAAACAATAATGCCGAAATAGGCTGCCAGCATTAAAAATTCGCCATGGGCCAGGTTGAGGAATTTAACTACCCCAAACGCCAGCGCCAATCCGCTTGCAGCCAGGGCGTAGATGCCCGAGACCAGTATGCCGTTAACTAAAGCCTGGCCAAACAACTGCCCAGCGTACACCATTTCCCCTCCCATCTAAGGCATTGGATCAATTGGTTTTACCGTTAAATTTTGACAAGGGCTTCGCCATTTAATACAATTTTTCCGTCCTGGTTTTTACAGGTAGTGCTTAAGCGCAACCTCCTTTTAGCCTCAATGATTTCTATAACTTCTACTTCAGCCTCAATGGTATCGCCAATTCTAACCGGGGCCAGAAAACGCAGGGTTTGTTCGAGATAGATACAACCGGGGCCCGGCAACTTATTGCCAAGAACGTTGCTGATGAGAGCAGCACTGAAAATGCCGTGCGCTATCCGGCCGCCGAAAATAGTAGTTTTAGCATATTCTTCATCGACATGGATCGGATTGTAATCACCCGTAATGCCGGCAAAGTTAACAATATCTGCTTCTGTGATGGTTCTTCTTACAGAAGCGCGGTCTCCAACCCGGTAATTCATCTGCATTCACCCCACAGGAGGGCAGTAGCTGCCCAGGTATAGCCGGTACCGGCGCCAAACATAACCACGAGGTCCCCGTCTTTTAAGCGCCCCAATTTTGATCCTTCAACCAGGGCGATATATGCATCTGCAGATTGACAGTGACCATAATGATCCAGAATATAAGATTGATCCTCGGTTAAATTGAAATGGGACAGTATTTTAAGCAGTATCGAACGTTTCATGAAAATGGGGGCGATAAAATCAATATCTTGCGGATCATAGCCGCTTTTTTGGGCTGCCTGCTCAATGACAGTGATAAAATTATCCAGGGTAATGGGATCAAGCCTTTCTTTCATGGAAAGGGGGTCTTGAACATCCAGGTTCCGTAAATCGTAATTCAGGGTGGGGTAGCGGTAATAATTACGGGAGCCCACTCCGTAGACAGCAACATCATCCGCAAATTCTGCTCTTGTAATCATGGAACTTTCCAAAATTTTATTTCTATTGATGCCTTTAATTAACAAGGCAGCTGCTGCTCCATCACCAAAGTTAAACATAAACCGGGCCCTTTGATTTTTAAGATCAATCAGATCGGCCTCCTTGGAGGAAGTGACCAGCAATACTCTATTGAGGTCGGGGTCCTGCAGCATCATGCTTTTTACAACTTTCAGGGACCAGACTCCCGCGGAACACAAGGAATGTATCTCAAAGGCGTTGGAGCTGGTAGCGCCGATCTCATGCTGAATTTTGGCCGCCAGGTTATGCAGGTAATAATCTTTATACTCGCTGCCACAGTAAACGACGAGATCCAGGTCACGGGGGTCAAAATCCTGTAAAGCGTCCAGGGCCGCTTTAACCGCCATATGGGATACATGCTCGTCCGGCCCGGCCTTATGTTTCTGTTTTATGCCAAATTTTTGTTCTATGACCTCCAGCGGGATGCCCGATTTTTCAGCTATAAAAGCGCTATCCTGAATACCCGGCGGTACATATATTCCGATATTTTCAATACCGACTGTCATCGTCTCTTTTGCCATTGCCAATTACTCCCTTTAAGCTCTACGCAATTTATAGTAAACACTGGAACAGAAACAAATATTGGTTTATTGTCCCGGTTTGCCATAAAGCCTGGCTACATCGGCCGTGAGAATTTTGCCCACAGAGTTCTTGGGTAGTTCGTCAACGAATTGCACATATTTGGGCACTTTATAATGGGCTATTCTGCTCCGCAAATAAGAGATGATTTCTTCTTCGGTCAACTGTTGGCCGGGATTTAAAGAGATCACTGCTTTGCCAACTTCCCCCCATTTTTCGTCCGGGACACCAATAACACAGGCTTCGCGAATTTGCTTTAATTCATACAAAACTTTTTCAATCTCCGCTGGGAAAACATTTTCACCTCCGCTGATAAACATATTTTTCTTGCGGCCGATAATATAATAAAAACCGTCTTCATCCCTTTTGGCCATATCGCCGGTGTAGACCCACGAATCCCGAAGCGTTTTGGCGGTTTCTTCTTCATTGCGCCAGTATCCTGAAAAAATCTGGGGGCCGCTCCAGATGAGCTCGCCAATCTCGTTATCTTTAACCTCGTTTCCTTCCTCATCGACAATTTTTACCGCGGTCAGGTACATGGGCTTCCCGACAGAGCCATGCTTCTCTTTAATTTCTTCCCAGGTTAAGTGCTCCGCCAGAACGGAGAGATTATTGGGTCCCGCCTCGGTCATGCCATAGCCTAAAATAAAGCGAACACCCTTGGCCCAGAATTTTTCCATCACGCTTAGCGGTGTAGGCGCAGCCCCGGCCATGACCCAGCGCAAAGATGATAAATCTGCTTCTTCGAATTCCGGCAAATCAATCATGGTTTTAAATATTGTTGCTGCGCCAAAACAGAAGGTCGTCTTTTCATTTTCAATGGTCTTTAACGCCAGTAGCGGATCAAATTGCTTGTTAATGATAATTGTGCCTCCGGCGTGAAGAAGCGGCAGGGTCAGGAGATTCCATCCCCCGGTATGGAATAATGGCAGTAAAATGTGAGCGGAATCTGTATGGGTAATATTCCAGGTCACGATCTCGTTAAACGAGTTAAACAAAAGGGCCTGGTGTGAAAGCATGGCCGCTTTAGGCAGCCCCGTGGTGCCGCCGGTATGCAACAACAAATGAATATCATTAAGCGTCAGGTCCGGACAGGATTGAGGCTCTGTGCGGCCGGCAGAATAGATTTTCTCGTAAGGCGTGTCGTCTCCTTTTTCTGAAGCACCGGTCAGGACCACGTAGTGCCGAATACCGGTCTGCTCTTTTAAGGCCATAACCTTATCTTTGAAAGTGTCTTCGTAGAAAAGAACCTGCGGCTCTTCGTTCTGGACTAATTGAACCAGCTCCACCGCCGATAATCTTATATTGTAAGGAACAAGGATGGCTCCTATTTTGCCCGTTGCATAGTAAGCATCGATCAATTCAATGCAGTTGCGGGCCAGGAAAGCCACCCGATCGTTTTTTTTAAGGCCGAGGTTCAATAAAAAATTAGCGAGCATGTCGGCCCTTTGATCCAGCTCGCGATAGGTGTAATATTGCCGGTTGTCCAGATCGTAAACGGCTTTTTTGTTCGGGGTTAGAGTGGCCCTGTGCTTCGAATAATTTCCCACCCAGTTCGCAATCATGCAAAATGCCCCCTTAATATTATTTTTGGAGTTTTTCAAGCAAAAAGTAGATGTTATCGGCGAGATGCTCCATGATCGTGAGCCCCTCCCGATCAGATTCGGCATCGACTGCGCCCGCCGTTCCGGCTAAAGCCATCGGCCAGTAATCGGCGCTGACTATAATCAAGTCGTTTACTGTTCCCCATAACAGCAACTGGGCAAGAGCAAAGGTGTGCCCTGTCCTGCGAGCCACGGTAATCGGGGCCAGTATTTTACGCGACAAGGCAGTTCCCTTCCATTGGTAATTCTCATCGGCCCTTTTCATCTCGCTGCCAATCCAGCGGGAAACAAAGCCAGTGCGGTCTAGAAGACCTTTCAATTTACCAGCTATACCGGCATGGTGGACTGGGCTTCCGATTACCAGAGCGTCAGCGCTGCACATTTTGGCAAATATGGCTTGAAAATCATCCTTTGTGCTGCAGCCTTTTTCTTTCACACAGTGGTAACAAGCTTTACAAGGGGCGATTGACTTATCAGAAAGGGTGATGAGTTCAGTATCCACTCCTTTAGCTGATAGTTTGCTTAGTACGAAATCAACCAAATACTCCGTATTTCCCTTGGCCCTGGGGCTGCCGCTTATCCCTATTGCTTTCATTTGATCCAATCTCCTTTTAATTAGATTGAATAGTTCTGATTATGCGAAAAGCTAAAACCTAACACCTGAACCATCTCTCATGTTTTAATCATATCACGCTTATGCCACTTGTCAAGCACAATTTTTAATTGTTATATTTTTTTACCCAGTATTAACATTCAAGCATCGCTACGCAAAAAAATAATATTGCTAATAAATAAAAAACTGCATCTTTATGATGATGCAGTTTGCACATTTCTGTTTTACAGTCAACCTGTTTTACAGGCAGCTAGAAAATTACCCGTTTACTAGTCTTTGGCGAATGCTCCCTCTCGAATAAACTTCAAAACATCATGAAGCACATGTTCCGGAATTTTTGCTTTTTCCCATATTACCCAGCGGAGCCCGACAAAATTAGTAATACCCATAAAACAGTAAGCCAGGACTTCGGGATCGATTTCTGTTACTTCACCTTTTTGTTGAGCTTCAGCCAATCCCTTGACATATCGCTCTCCAATATTAGCATAATATTCTTTAAATATTTCTTCATCAACCATTTGGGCTTGCCAAATTATTTTATACAGGTTGGGATGTTCGGCAATAAAATCAAAAAAAGTCTTGAACCCGACATGCTCGGCTTCAAGCCTGGTTTTACAGTTCTTTATATTTACGGCAATTTCTTTGCGCAAATCCTTGCTCAGGTTTCTGACCAGGTAACGGAAAACACCGATCTTGTCTGAAAAATAGATGTAAAAAGTACCCGGGGCAATCCCGGCCAGGGAGCAAATATCAGTAATTGAAGTATTATAATAACCTTTCTCTCCAAAATACTTCTCCGCGGCAGAAAGGATCTTTTCTAATGTTTCCCATCCTCTACTGGTCTTCGGTAAATTAACTTCACTCAAGATATAATCTCCTTGCGGCCACGATTGGGGATTCCTAATCTCTCACAGCTAAGCTCTCCCTCTGCACCGCCGGGCCGTGAGAGGCAGCAACGCGAAAGCTAGCTTATTTTCAAAAGCCGCCAACTTTCTGTTTGATTATATAATATGAATTTTTAATATTCAACTCTGAGATTCAGTGAGCCTGTGTCAATTTAATATAATTGTAAGAGCAATTTATAAACTTAGAGATACAGATACGGACCGCGGTATACTTTCCAGGCGTGCCAATTGATATAATTATCGTTGCGATCAAGCAAATGCAAAAGACGCAATTGATTTTGATATTAATTAACTTAATCTCCAGCAAAAGCTTTTAAAACCTCAGTAAACTCTTCGGGGAAAAGCATGGGGGTATGGTGGGCGCCTGCTTCAAAAATGTATGTTTCGGCTTCCGGGTAAACGGCTGCTAATTCCTGTAATTTATCGATAGTATCCTGGTCGTCCTGACTGTTAATTATTCTTTGCCTCTCCAGCCTGAAATATCGGGCAGTTCTTCTTTAAGCCTCTCGACAAGCGTCACATAAAATTCTATCAATAATTTGTGATTAATTTTTGAATAAAAACCGTTTAGGTATACATTTCTAAATTCGTTATAGCGGGAAACCCGGCAATATTTCATTCGCCTTTTAAACGCAAACCTGATCATGAATTCTGGAATATATTTTAACGCACTTATTTTTTTATCTTCAATTCTTTCAATAAAGCTTTTCGTTGGGTAAGCATCTTGTCCTCACTAAAAAGTTATTTCTCCAACGCGGCTGCTGTTGCTCGAAACACTCATATGTCTTCCGGGGCTTTTTGACCCCGGTATTCTTCGCGGTCAACCAGGCCGTTGATTTCGGCCAGGAAAGGGGATTCCTGGCCGGCGGTGGTGAGCAGGAAGAGGTTTTCCGCGGCGCGGGTCATGGCCACGTAGAGCAGGGTACGGAAGCGCTCCAGATCCAGTTGCTGCTCTTCCGGATCCAGGCCATTGCGGTTGATATAACGGGGGAGCAGCCCGCGCCGCACCCCGGCGACAAAAACCACCGGAAACTCGATGCCCTTGGCCGAGTGAATGGTCATGACCTTCACATTTTCTTCAAGGATATTAAAAGCCTGGTCCTTGTGAAAGACACAGGGGATGTTGCGGTTAGTCAAAGCATCGCAATACTGCTGGCACAACTTATTGGTTGGGCAAAGGACGGCAAAATCGGACAGGCGGAAGTGCCCGCCCCCGATCAGCTCCAAAATTGTTTCGCAAACGTAGCGCACTTCCCTATCTTGCAGGTCGCAGGTGATCACCCGGGGGCGGGCGCCCACCCGGTGAGACCATTCTGGCTTGATGAATTCCTGCTCTGCCTGAAGGAGGGTATTATGCACAATCAGGCAGGCAGCGGCAACAGCCACCTGCCTGGTATTGCGAAAGTTTCTACGCAAGATGGCGGTGCGGCCGCGGGCATCGATACCGGCATTTTTCCAGGAGAAGCCCCGGCTGTAAATGGTTTGGGAGGCGTCGGCCATAACCATAAAGCTGCGGCGGGAGCGGGGATCGCCGCCCTTGATCAACTCCCGGGTAAGGCGCAGTTGGACCGGGCTCAAATCCTGGCCCTCGTCAAGGATAACGTCGTCGTATGGATCGGCCAGGGGTTCTTCAGTAATCAGCTTCAGCCCTACCAGGGGCAGGTCGTTCCAATCATGCAGCCCGGCTTCCTGGAGCAACTCCTGGTAGGCTGTATATACAGCCCAGACGGCCCGGCGGTGCCCTGGAGATAAGGGGGTGTTGCGGCCGAATCGGCGCACCTGCAAGTATTGTTCCAGGCTGCCGATGCCGTTACCCTTGATTACCTGCTGGATCTCGGTATGGAAAAAATTAAGATCCAGCCGGGGAAAATCGTTTTCCGATGTCTGGCGGACCCGCTTGATCGCCTCCTCCACCAATTCCTTCTGCCGGTCGTCATTAATGACATCAAATTCAAGCTCATGCTCCCGGCGCAGGTACTCGGTAAGCCAGTTAAAGAAAGTCATTACTTCCAGGTTATCCGGCAGCGAACCGATTAACTCTTCAATCAAGGTCTTGTTGACGCCGTTTAAGGTGCGGGTAAAGGTGAGCAGGAGCACTTTGCGCCCCTGGGCGGCCTGCTCGATGGCCCGGTAAATGCCCACAGTAGTCTTGCCCGAGCCGGCGCAGCCCCGCAGGACCAAATCACCGGTATGGCGAGAAGCAACATAGCGGCTTTGTTCCGGATCCAGGTACAGCATTAACCTTTTCAGGCTGCCCCGGCAGTAGCCTTGAAGGCGGTCCAGGGTGGTGCGGAAAAGCAGGTTATCGGGGTTATAGATAACATGCTCCATTTCGCAGTTTGTGGCCAGGTCCAGCAGCCAGTTGAGGCTCTGCAGGGGCAGACCGTCAAGCTGCTCCAGTTCTTCGAGGCGGCGGGCCCTTTGCACCTTTTTGACCAGGTGGGAGGGCACTCCCAGGATGCGCAGGTGCGCTGCCGGAAAATAAGCAAAGGGGTTGTCCGCTTCACCTTCATTCACCGGGCTGGAGATAGCGGTGCCAGTATGCGCTGCAGCGGCGGCCACTTCGGCTTCAGCTTCAGTGACATCATCATCTGTTTCCAGGCGGCTAAAGGCGGTTTGCGGAGCGAAAACCCGCCGGTGCACCCGGTCGATAATGCGATGATCGCCCAGTTTCCACAGGCGCAATACATCGCAGTCCCAGTCATAGATGATGCGCCACGACAAGTTCACATAACACTCCCACTTTCCCGGCGTGCTGTTTAACCGGTGGGCCTGTAGACCCGGATGCCACGGATCCACCCTGAGCTTCTTGATCGTGTCCATGGCCTGGTTCTTGATTTCCGCCGGACAGTGATCCAGAGTAGCCTTAAATTCGTCTGAAATAAGTAGTTCAAACACGGTTTGCCCTCCATGAAGGCAGCGGTTTGGATATATAGTTTTATGAGGGTATATCTGGTTGATAGAAAGTTACGAAGGCTGAAAAGTGTATCTTAGTGCAAACTTTGGGATATTTTGTAGCCTGATTTCATTCTAAAGGAAATGTGATAGCAGGACAACCCCTAAATTAACTAGTTTTGAGTGAGCTAAAGCAACCGAGAGGTTTCGTGCTAACCTGAACGGTATAGAGCGAAGGGCTGCTGAACACTTCCTTAGCGCACCAGTTATTGTATTAGAAAGGTTATTTAGTCGATTTAATTCAATAGTTCCATCAGCTTCTCCCGCAGTTCCAGGGGGATGACCGCTACCTTGGTGCTGCGATTGTCGATGACGGCCCGGCCGATGAAAACGAGGGCGCGGGACCACAAGAGCCCGAGGGGAGAAGAGGGATCTTCCTCGTCCCAGTAAAAGCCATCCCCCGCCATGCGGCCAAACTTGCGGGTAACGGCATTTAAGCGAGCCCAGCCGCCCTGCTGCAGGAGATAGCGCAGAAGCTCCTTCTCTACCTGCCCCAGGTCTTTCACAACCTTTGCCAGCACCTTTTGGTTCATCAAGCAGGCTGCAATCTTGTTTTCCCGGTCGCGGCGCCGCTGGCGGTCCAGGCCGAGGTGGTTGCTTAAGTTAAGCAGCCACTCGTTGGGCATGTTTTTCAGGCCCCGCTTTAAGGTGGCTTGCAGGGGGATCTTTTTATTTTCAATCTCTTCCCGCAGGCTATCTTCAAAGGCGATGGTTGCGGCACGCTTTTTTAAGGGCTCGTTTAAGGAGAGGCGAATTTTCACCAGCTTTCGGATTAGTTTTATTGTTTCTTCTATCTCCTGGTCCACCAGTTCTGCATCAATGTGTTCCAGACACTCAAGAGCCGCCCGGTATTCATGAAGCTCCAGGTAGACGCCAGCCAGGCTAACCAGCACCAATGGTTCCCCAGGGAGCGCCCGTTCCAGCAGTTCTAAAATTTCCCGCGCCGACTCCAGTTTTTTCTTCCGGCGGTAGAGGTTGGCCAGGGTAACCAGGGTGGGCAAATAATAGCGCCCCTGCTCATAGAGCGGCTCCAGCAGCTCCAACGCTTCGTTGATCTTCCCCCTCTTTCTTAAGGCCATCGCCTTTTTATTGAGGCGGTCAAGCTCCGGATCTGATTCGACTACAATTCTGATTTCCTGAAGCGTGATCTGTTCTTCTTTGCCGTCAATGACCGCAGGAATGGGCTGGCCGGGTTTGTAAATACCGCGCTCCACCAGGGCCCGGGCGGCAAAATATTTAAACTCCCGGGGAATACCGCCGGCCTCGAGCAAGTTTAAACCAAATTCTTTGCCCCACTCTTCTCCAAATTTTATGAGCGGGCAGAGAATGCCTTCCACCTGGTCTTCGCGAATGTCCGGGCTGAAGAGATACGCTAAAAGGGCCATGCGTACATTACCCCGGGTCAGGAAGCGTGACTGCACCGCTTCATTTTCCGGCTCCCGGGCCAGCTCCATGAGCTTCTCCGGATCGAAGATTTCATATTCCAGGGGGAAAGGTGGGATTAACCCCCGGTCTACCAGGAAAGCAACCTGCTGCATCATCACGGCGAACCCGGCGACATGACTTATGCGCTCCCACAGGGAGGCGGCCCGGCTGAAGCGGCCGATGTTAAACGAGGCGATGCCCGCCAGGAACGTGTTTTCCCAGTTAACGTGATATTTATCCCAGCGGCGGTAGAGGTCGAGGACAAGGTGGTGATCCTGCAACGCCGCGGCGGCCCGCATGATCTGAACAGTATACTCGTACCACACTTCTTTTACCAGGCCCAGCCGGTCGAGAAGCGGAAGCTTCTGTTCGAAAATGGCGGCGGCCTCCTTTAGCTGCGCCCGGGCATCTTCAGGGCGGCCCAGGCGAACGGAAAGCTGCGCCGCCAGGGCAAAGGTATAGGGATTGGCATCGGGTGCGGCAGGATCAAGATGCGGTTCGACAACAGCCCAGGCCCGCTCGATTTCGCCGTTTAAAAAAAGAGCGGTGGCCAGGTTGTTGAGGGCGGAAATATCATTTGTTAGCTCCAGGGCTTCGCTAAAGGCTTTCGCTGCCTCCCGGTAATCTTTTTCCCTGAGCAGGGTTTTGCCCCGCTCCATCATTTCAAGGAATTTGCTGCTGCTCAATGGGAACGTCTCCTTTTTTCAGGTCTTTACTATTCATTTCGGCACTGGACCATTTTCCCCTTCCCGTACCGGCAAAGGCAGTCTAAACAAACCAGGGTATACAGAGGTGGCAGCGCCAGGCAGGAACCGGGTGCCTGTTTTTCTTGTCACCATAGTATAATGGATATTGGACGGCCGGCACGGCCGGGCAGGCGTGGATAAGACCGGCCGCCAACCAAAGAGAGGATGGGATTCATGAAAAGGTTAAACCTAAAGAAACGGTGGGTGTCAACGATTCTCGCTTTTTTGTGGCTGGGAGCGATGGCGCTGCACCTGGCAGGCTGCTCTTCCGCCGCTTTAGAGGTACAGGCCGCAGACCTGATGGAAGGCATCACTGCTAAAAGCGCCAGCGGCAAAACCGCAGACAGCAGGTTTACCGGCAATACGGCGGCGTTCGCCGTCGATCTGTTCAAGGAGACGATTGCCGCCGGCGAGAATTCTTTAATCTCCCCACTGTCGGTGCTGCTGGCCCTGGCGATGACAGCCAACGGGGCGGACAATGAAACGCTGGCCCAGATGGAAGAAGTGCTCGGCCGGGGTATGGGCATTGACGAGCTAAACGAGTATCTCTACTCCTATGCCCGCAGCCTGGCAGGCGACGACCAGTCAAAGCTCTCCATCGCCAACTCGATCTGGTTCCGTGATGATGAAAACCGCCTGACCGTGGAGAAAGAATTCTTGCAAAAAAACGCCGACTATTACGGCGCCGCCGCTTATAAGTCCGCATTTGACGGGCAAACCATAAAGGATATCAACAACTGGGTCCGGGCCAATACGGACGGGATGATCGATAAAATTCTGGATCAGATTGATCCGGACGCGGTCATGTACCTGATCAATGCCATAGTCTTCGATGCACAGTGGAAAGTAGTGTACAATAAAGAAAATATCTATCAAGGCGAATTTACCGCCGGCGACGGGCAAAAGCAAACCGCCGATTTCATGTCCTCGGAGGAATTGCTCTTTCTGGACGACGGCCGGGCTACCGGCTTTATCAAACCCTATGCCGGCGGAAAATTCAGCTTTGTAGCCCTTCTGCCCAATGAAGGCGTGGCCATCGAAGACTACATTGCCTCCCTTTCGGGAGAAGCCCTTCTAAGCACAATTAGAGGGGCGGAAAATACGACGGTCATTGCGGCACTGCCCAAGTTCAGCGATGATTATACTGTCACGATGAACGACGCCTTAAAGGCCCTCGGCATGCCGGATGCATTTTCGGCCGCCGCAGCCGATTTTAGCAGGCTGGGCCGATCGTCTTGGGGCAACCTCTATATTGGCGAGGTGCTGCATAAAACCTTTATCGCGGTGGATGAACTCGGTACCAAGGCCGGAGCCGTAACCAAGGTCGAGATGAAAGTGGGATCAGCCTATGTTGAACCAAAGATAGTAAAGCTGGACAGACCTTTTGTCTACGCCATCATCGACAACGCAACCGCGCTGCCGCTGTTTATGGGGACAGTAATCAGTTTAAACAATTAACCGTTGCTTGACGCTCCTCATGCTTCAGGGTTGAGCTGTTCCGGTCCGGCCCGGGACACTGCTCCCAATAAAAATATTGCGCCAGGCGCCTCTCCGGCGGCCTGGCGTTTTGCTTGAAAATAGCCGCTTCGGCTGCATCTTGTCTATTAAATCCCCCTTTGAGAAAGGGGAATTTCCGGTTTTCTCTCAACTGTTTCCCTTGATAGGGTAGGGGATTAATATAAGAAACAAGTAAATTGACTGGGTACTAGTAATAAGTAAATAATAAAAGGCAAAAAAATACCCTGAAAAACGCGGAGATTCATGATATCTTTATAGAAGGTAGGTCTGGAGAGGAGGGTTTATTTTGGCCAAGACAGTGAAGCCGAACCTTTATATCGGGCTAATTGTGTTCTTCATGGTCCTGGTTTTGATGATACTTGTGGCTATGCCAATGCAGATGGCATGGGGCATGTGGGGGCTGGCCTTGACAGAGTTAATGCTTCTGGCCTGTGCCATTGTTCCGGCCCTGATTTTCAAGTGGGATCTGCGGGAAATTTTCAAATTCAGCAGACCTACGGTAAGGCAGATCTTTGGCGTTCTGGTGCTGTGGCTGGGCGCTTATCTGGCCATAGCGGCAGTAACCATGATCATTGCTTATTTTTTCCCTGAGGGAGTGAGTTATGTCAGCAGCGAGCTGTCTAAGTTCTTCAGTTCTGTGCCCTTCCCGCTGACCTTATTGATCGCGGCGGTAATGCCGGCTGTCTGCGAAGAGGCCTTGCACAGGGGACTGATTCTCCATACCTTTGGGGGTAAAAGCAAATGGATCACCATGATGGGGATGGGACTTATCTTTGGCATTTTCCACCTGGATCCGTACCGCTTCCTGGGGACGGCGATATTGGGCGTAATCCTGACCTTGATCATGATTGAAACGCAAAATATCCTCCTGCCAATACTCTTCCACTTCGTAAATAATAGCGCCAGCCTTCTTTCCACACTGATTGATGAATCGGGCGCGGCAGTGCAGCCTCCCCTGGAATCAGTGGGCGTTTTTATGATCCTGGCTGCTGCTGTCCCCTTCTTGCTTCTGGCCGGCAGCAGGCTGCTCAAGAGCAAAGCGGAAAGCCGAAGCAACCCCGTCAGCAAAAGGGCAAAGTTCGTTGCCGTGGCCGCAGCCGTAATTCTGGCCGCGGCTGGCACAGGCATTATTGCTGCATCCCTGGCCCAGGCACCGCTCTTTGAGACATCTTATTCCGGCGGGGTAAACCGGGATACTTCACCCCACGAACTGGAATTTACCGTGCCTGAGGACGGCAGCTATATCATCGATTTGAACATTCAGGGGGGCCCGGTCATCACTACCATGGTGATCGAAAATAGCAGGGGAGAACAGGTCTTCGATGTCAGCGCCGGATCTTTAACGTATAACGGGCTGATCGATCTGGAGGCCGGGGATTAGGTAATCACCCTGACGCATGATCACAACAGCGAAGATTACCTCAATGTAAGTGTTGATATATTAATTAGATAAAGGGTTTAAGAGATTTGTTTGTTCTTATTGTCAGGACACCAAAAGCGCGGGGTTTCCGAGAGTTTACTTGTTATGAGTCAGGTAATCTGCTATGTGGGACGCAAACATACTAAAATCTTGCAGCCTGTTATTTAATATATCGCTTACAATGTCCATATCAATCCCCGCATACTCATGAACCAAAAGGTTGCGTAATCCGGCCATGCCTTTGATTGACTGTGCATATTCTTCAGGCAAGATTTTCAAACGGGCTAACTCATGAAAGATATCTGCATACTCACGGACAGCTACCCCTTCTGCAGCTAAAATATGATTGCCAATATCCAGGAGTACCTGTATAGACAGCTGTAAGCCGTGTTGAATAATCCAAGCCTTGTCCAGGTCGTCAATCAAAACCGATGCTGTCGCTCCTTGATGCTTTTTTAGTTGAGCCAGGTAACGGTTTAATTCCTGAAGCTTAAGCAGTACCAGTTCGGCGTCAACCAGTTTTACCACCTCCAAAGGTCCCTTCAGCCACTTGCCTGTATAGATAGAGGTTTTGAATCTCCAGCAGTGGTTTAAAATCAAGATACGTCCTTACAACCTCTTCATGAAAAGCTCTCCTTTTATCTTCAAGGCGGCAAAAGATAAGGATACCGCTTTGTAAAACATTAAATTTCAAAATGGTAGGCGTATCATTTAAGATAACCACATCTACCGGCGCGTTCAGTATAGATTGAAGCTCTACCACCAGTTCACTTTGATAGCCGTAGCCGCGGTTTGGCGGTAAATGCAGCGCGTCAACAAATACAGCGATATCGATATCGCTCAGTTTGCCGGCGGTTCCTTTAGCTACAGAACCAAAGAGATAAGCAAAAATGATTTCCGGCCGGCGATCAAAAAAAGAGAGTAATCTGGACTGAACCTGCTCAACACTGACAGGTGCCATTCTGCCAACCCTCCGTTCTCTTGTGCACACATTATATCAAATAATTTCCACTATAGCAATTAACTATAAATTGACACAGCGAATCAAAAATAGAACCAGCCTGTAACCATAGCGCCTCCTGTCTGTATTAGGATGGGGATATTTTGAGACGGTGAAATGTATTAAAAAAGCAGCCTGGCGGCTGCAAGTGTGTTGACTGGAAACATGTTCCTTAAGTGATCTCATTTAATCCGCCTGGCACAGGCGTAGGCGGCGCTGATGGCGCCGGGGACGCCGCCGATCTGGGAAGACCAGCAGGAGCCGATGTAGAGGTTTTTAACCGGGGTATCTACGTAACTTTTAAGGAAGCTGTCATAGAACTTGTTTTGCGGGTTCCAGCTCCAGGCCGAACTGGCGCCATTGGTGTTGTGGGTGTAGCGTTCATAGGTCAGGGGTGTAGCAGCATCCTGGAACTCGATGTAATCCCGCAGGTTGGGGATAATGGCGGCGGCCCGGTCGATCATATCTGCCGCGGCCCGCTCTTTTAGCTCCCTATACTTCTCTTTATCGCCGCCGCCCCAGTTATTCATCCAGCCGGTGGGGGCCAGGTTTTGCAGCATCAGGGACGATTTTCCCGGCGGGGCCAGATCCGGATTGTAGAGGGACGGGGCATATAGGCCGACGCCTGTTTTCTTGAAATAATCCGGGTCTCCGGGGTCGTTCATGTCCACTTCGACGGCCAGATCCATATACATAACATGGGGCACTTTCAGGTATTCCTTGAGGCGTTCGTTGGAGAGGGAAAGGCCAAGGTAAACGGTAGCCATGCCTTCGGAGACTTTGTTCTCTTGAACCTTCTTCAGGAATGGCGCGGGAACAATGGATTTGTTATCCAGGAGCATTAAAAAGGTTTTTTTATAATCGCCGGCGGAGATGACGTAGTCGGCGGTATAGGTCTCGCCGTTGCAGGTAACGCCCACGGCCGCACCGTCTTTAGTGATGATGGCATCGACATAAGAGCGCAGGAAGAGCTCTCCGCCCAGGCGGGTAAAGTTTTCGGCCAGGATATCAGCCCAGGACTGCATACCGTCTTTGACCGTCCAGTAGTCATCGAAGATGCAGGCTATCGCGCCGCCGATGATATAGGCGGCCATTTCGGGATAGCCGAGCCGGCTCAAGAGCCGGTAGAGTTTGGAATCCTGCGGGAAAAAATGCTCCGTAAACTGATCCAGGGTTACCCGGGCGTACTTGCGGTAGAGGCCGGCCATTTTAAGGCCGCCGGCGGCATAAGCGAGCAGGGAAGCGGGGAAAGTCTTGTCGTTATAAATAAAAACTTTTGTGGCATCGTACATCTTATCCAGCTCGGCAAAGTAGCTTTTTAAACGATCCTGTTCCCCGGGAAAAGCCCCATAAAGCATCTCTTTGAAAGACTGATATGTCTCCAGGACGCCGTCAAAATCTTCCGAGACCCAGCGCGAAACCTGACGGGTAAAGCTGATGCGGTCGTAAAGCCCGAGCTCTTGCATTGCTTTAAAAACCTGATTCGATGATTCAAAGGACAAAGTGCCGCTTTCGAAGTAAAAACCCTTGCGCCGGAAGCCGGCGGTATAACCGCCCGGGGCGCTGTGTGATTCAAAAATTTGCACCCGGTGACCTCTTCTGGCCAACAAGTTCCCCGCTACGAGGCCGCCCATGCCGGAGCCGATAATAATCACTTTACTCAACAGGAACACTCCCATCAGTTTTATGGCCAGCCGGCCATGCGCAGCCAGAGCCGGGCCTTGCCGGTTGACAATTTCATTTTACTGGAAAAACGGGGCTATGTCGAGGTACGCAGGATATTTTTGGGGGATAGGATACTAAATTATTCATCTCAAGTTGGATTAATGAATGTTATAATTAAGTATACTTTTCCCCGAATTACCATAATAAACCGTTAGGTTGCCGATCACGGCGGTTGAAAAAAAATGCGTATACAGGAGGCGGCATACTGTGAAAAAAACATTTCTTCTTTTCTTACTGATCCCGGCGATCTTTCTCGTCATAAGCTGCGGAGGCTCCGAAGAAGCCGGACCGGCGGGCGAAGTAGAAAAAATTACTGTAGAAACCGAACCGGCGGGCGAAGTAGAAGAAGTGGAAAAAATTACGGTAGAAAAGCGCTGCCTGGTTGAACAGGACAATGAAGAAGCTGAAATTTTGTTAGAAGTTCCAGTCCTCTCCGGCCTTCCGGACCGGTCGCTGCAAGAGCGAATTAACCAGGACTTCGAAAAAAAAGCGCTGGATTTCCAAAATGAAAGCCTGGAGCCCCTGGCCGAATACAGAGAAGAGATGGAAGAAAACGGGTTAGACCCTAATCCTTTTGTCGTCCACACCACGTTCACAGTTCCATTCAATCAAAGAGGCCTTTTAAGCATCAACACCACCTATTACAGCTACCAGGGAGGCGCCCACGGTTACACCTCTATGGAGACGCTGAACCTGGATATCAATACGGGCAAGATACTGCGCCTCGAGGACTTCTTTGAGCCCGGTGAAGATTACCAGCGCATCATCCTGGAGGAGATTCACCGGCAGATCGAGGCCAGCCCTGAAAACTTCTTCGAAGATGCCCGGGAAACACTAAGCACAATCCCACAGGACCAGCCATTCTACATCGGGGACGGTTATATTGTGGTCTACTTTGACCTGTATTACCTCGCCCCTTACGCGTATGGGATGCCGGAATTTAAGATCCCGGTCGCTGTAATGCCCTAAGCGGGCAAGATAAGAATTTATAGGTTATTTTACAAGGCCTCGATTCGCCCCGCCGCCTCCTACCCTGGCAAGGGTGGAAGGCGGCGGGATCAGGGGAGACTCACCAGGCTTTCTATTTCGCCTGTTCAAGGGCGGCTTCTACTGCCTTGAGATGGGCCTTGCTGGTCAAGGTGGCGCCGCTGATGGTATCGACCTGCAGCGATTGTTCCTGGATCACGCTGTCAAACAAGTCAGCCACGGTCAACCCCTTTGCCAGCTCGACGGGCTTTCCATCACTGTCCAGGGCAGCGCTCTTCAATACCTTAATGCCAGTGACTTCGCCCGAGGACACGGTCACCTTTACGGTGGCCCCCCTCATGGGGCTTTTGCCGCCATCATAAACTCCCACGTAGGTGCCGTCACGAAGGACGGAAAAATCGATGGCGGCGATGGGCAGGTTCTTGATCTCACGCCTTCCCGGAGCGGTAAACAGTACAGTTCCGCCAAGCCCCACTCCGATCAACCCGATAATGGCCAGGACAATTAACATCTTTCTCCTCCTCTTTCCTTTCATTTAGATTTGATGGGCCTCCTTTTTGCCTATAAACTGCATCTCTACCCGGCTGTCCGCTTGAAAGTAATCCCGCAAACCGGGGGTCACATGGACCTGGATGCCACTATCCACAAAAACAGCTTCGGTTCCCGGGAACTGCTCCAGCAGGCCGATCCCTTTTTCCATCCCCGCCACAAACAGAATCGTCGATAAAGCGTCGGCGAGAGTGCCATCGTCTGCCACCACGGTCACGCTGGCGAGCCCGGTAACAGCCGGATAGCCTGTGGCCGGGTCCAGGAGGTGGTGATGCCGGGTGCCGCTGCCATCTAAGAAAAACCGCTGGTCATCCCCGGAGGTGATCACCGCTTTGTCCGCCACCGCTACCTTCCCGATCAACCGCCGTTTTTCCCTGGGGTGCCTGATGCCCACCTGCCACAGGCTGCCGTCGGGCTTGCAGCCCAGGGCCGCCACATTGCCCCCCAGGTTGGCTAAGGCCGAGCGCACGCCGTATCTCCTGTATATTTCCAGGATCCGGTCGCCGGCATAGCCTTTTCCGATGCCCCCAGGTCGATGGATTGCCCCGGCTTGCGCAGACCTGCGGCCCGGTCGCGGGGATCCAGGTGCAGGGCGGTATAATCCACCAGCGGAAGAACCTGCCTGATCATGGCCTTCTGGGGAGGCTCGCCGGTTTCCCTGCCGATACTCCAGAGGTCCACCAGGGGGCCGATGGTGATATCAAAGAAGCCCCGGCAGCTTCGCGAGAACCCGAGGGCCCGCTCCAGCAGTTGATACGTCTCCGCGCTTACCCTTACACACCCGGCGCCCGCCGCGCAGTTGATCCTGCTGATTTCGCTTCCAGGAACAAACCGGCTCAGCATTTTTTCCAGCCGTGCGGCTTCACCCTGGACCGCCTGCAGGGCTTCTGCCGCAAATCGACCAAAGGCCCGGTGCCTGATCACCGTGTTCATCCCCATATGGGCCAAGCAATATTCTTCCATGCCCAGTCTCCTTTCTTCACATCTCATACCAATACCACAACTGGTGTGAATGAATGATAATTTATTCATTCATGAAGAGATGAAAAAATAAACCGTTTCAACCGGTTTCCGTTAAACCCTTCATCACAAGCTCCAGTATAATCTCCAAAAGCTCCGGAAAATACTGCAATCCGATTTCCTCCTTATGGGTTTCGATATTAATGATGGCGGCAAAGATCATCATGATCATCTCGCTGTCCAGGTCACGCCGCATCTTCCCCTCGGCCTGCCACTTTCGGATCAGATCCAGGAAGCAGTCATACAAAAAGTTCATCTTGTGCATCCCGTTTTCATCCCGGAAAAGCCGCTCCAGTTTATCATATACACCCGGGTTGAACCACTGGCACAGGATGGGGTTGGCCTGCATCCCCTGAATATTCAGCGCCACCATCTGCTTCACCACGTCGATGGGAGCCCGGTTTAAATCAAGGGCTTCCAGGCACTTTCTCTTGAGCTTTTCATTCTCTTCCAGGAAAATATCCATGAACAGTTTCTCCTTGGAGGGGTAATAGTTGTAAAAGGTGCCCACGGCCACTCCGGCCATGCCGGTAATATCGGCTACGGTAGTATCCTTAAACCCTTTCGTACTGAAAAGCTCCTTGCCACAGTTGTAGATCCGCATCTTTTTTTCTTCCATACTTCGTCCCGCCTTGGTGAATGAACATTTTTTTATTCATTCACATGATATCACGGGTTCCCCCTTTTGTCAATAGCGCTGTCCCCCGAATTACTCGTTGGTGGCGCCGTAGCTCTTAAGCATCTGCTTCATGCCTTCCGTGACCCTGATTTGTCCATCAGGCAATACCCAGAAGGCTTCCACCCCGTCAATACTTTCGGCCAGGGCCAGGCTTTCGGTAAAAGGCAGTAAAAACAGTTCGGTCGATAAGAAGTCGGCCACTGCCGAATTGTAGGCCACTACCGTGACCGCGCGAAAATGGGTGGCCGGCATCAATGTTTCCGGATCAATAAGATGATGGTAGATTTCGCCGCCGACACGATAGTAGCGCTGGTAATCGCCGCTGGTGACGATAGCCGCATTGTTGACCAGGATGGTATCGAGAAGGCCGTCCTCGGCCACGATCGATTTTTCAGGGTTATGAATGCCGATGGTCCAGCGTTCGCGCACACCGTCCAGGGGGCGGCCGATGGCGTAGACATTGCCGCCGGCGCTGATTAGCCCCGATTCCATCCCCGCGGCCATCGCCTTTTGCGCGGCCAGTTCGGTGGCATAACCCTTGGCCACGGCCCCTACGTCAAGGCTCATCTTCGGATCCGGTAAAAACACCGTATTCTTTTCTGTATTGACGATAACCTCGTCGAGACTGGTATGCCGGGCCGCCTCCTGCAGCGCTTCCAGCGGCGGCAGCTTTGCATTGGGGGGGTCGTCAAGCCCTGCGGTGCGATAATCATGCCAAAGCTGCAGCACCGGCCCCAGGGCTATGTTGGTCCGCCCCCTGGTGCGGTCATGCCACTCCTTGGTAAAAAGGATCAGATCGATAATGTCCCGATCTACCGGAACGGGAGCGACACCGGCATTCTCGTTGATCGTCTTAATATTGTTGAGCCCTTCGTAGCTTTCATAAATGTTGTAAAGCCGGTGCAGCCTGGTAAACTCATCCTTAATAATTTGATAATAAGTGCGGAATTCTTGCTCGCTTTTGGTATAGGCCACAACCTGCACCAGGGTGTCGAAGGTATCGAAAAAGCTGTCAGTGTACTTGCTATATTCGTTTTTGGGGGTGCAGCCCGGTAAAGCCAAAAGGAGGGCCACCAGGATAACGAAGAGCACCAGGTTTTTCAAAAGTGATCCTCCCTTTGATAAAACGCTCCCCCGCAGCCGCGGGGGAGCGAAAGATTACTCAAGACCCGTGCGCCTGCTACCGCGTGTTGGCAAATGCTTCCTCCACAGCGGCAAGATAATCCTGAACCGTCATAGTGACCAGGGAGCTCAGCTCGGGATCATCGGGAACTGCCGGGTGAGCTTCATCTCTTTGCTTGACCGGCAGGGCTTTGATCTCTTCTACTGTTTTGCCGACCATCCATTTTTCCAGTTCGGCAATCTGCTCATTCCATTCCTTGCCAATTTCTGAAACGCGTCCCATGCCGTAATCGGGGCCCAGTTCAGCCTTGGTCTTCGGATGATCACTGAGGTCGGAAGTAACCTGGCCCTCCGCGTCAAAATTGACCTTGACCTGCGCGGTGTCGATAATCACACCGGCCACTTTGCCGTCGCCGTCAAATGCGGTGGCAGCCATGACCGTATCAACCTGGGCCAGGGGCAGGGTTTCTGTTCCGCTAGCCTCATCCTTGCTGTAGCCTTTGGACTTGGCAATGGAAATGTTGTGGCCGAGACCCAGCTTCACCGCGTTTTCTACATCAACCCTGTTATTATAAGCTTTTTCTACGGCTTCAATGTATTCATGCACCGTGATGGTTACCAGGGAGCTAAGCTCGGGATCATCGGGGACTGCCGGGTGAGCTTCATCTCTTTGTTTGACCGGCAGGGCCTTGATCTCTTCTACTGTTTTGCCGACCATCCATTTTTCCAGTTCGGCAATCTGCTCATTCCATTCCTTGCCGATCCCTGAAACGGGGGCCATACCGTATTCCGGACCCAGTTCAGCCTTGGTTTTACCAGGGGCACTTAGATCAGAGGTAACCTGAAAATCTTGATTAAAGTTAACTTTGGTCTGCGCGGTATCAATAATGACGTCAACAACCCGGCCGTCCTCATCGAACAGGGCCGCAGCCATAACGGTATCCACTTGCCCGAGCGGCAAGGTTTCGCTACCGTCATCGCCTTTCGAATAGCTTTTTGATTTGGCAATTGAATTAATGACACCGAGGCCCAGGGATACTGCCGCGCCTTCTTCAGATCCTGTGCCTTCGTCGGTACCGGAGCAACCAGCCGATACCAGCGCTACTACCAGCAGCAGCGCTAAAGTGAGCGACCAAATCTTTTTCATAACCCTTCCTCCTATCATCTAGGTAATTCTGCTAAACCCTAGTTGATATTATCACATTGTTAAAAATAGAACAATGCCTATAAACAAAATTAATACCAGGGATTTGGTTATGTTACTGGCAAAATAATTCAGGCCCAACCGTCGGGGCAAAGAAGCAGTCCCGCTACCATAAGAAACCCTTATGGCAGCAAATAGCTGAATAATTCGGCCTGAAAAAAGAGGGGAGCATCCGATTTTAGTTTAAACAACCTTGTTTTTACCGCTACTTTTCGCCTGCAACAATCTATAGTCTGCCCGGGACATCAGGGAGCTACTGTCATCGCCCTCCTTGTAAGAAGCCACGCCAAAGCTGCAACTAACAGAATTAACCTGATCAAAACGAGATGTTGCTATAATCATACGTATGCGCTCCGCCAATCCATGAGCCTGCGTTCTATTCGCGTAAGGCAGGAGAATGGCAAACTCATCTCCCCCCCAGCGGGCGAAAACATCGGACTCTCTGATTGAACTTTTAATCACAGCAGCCAGGGAGGCCAGGACCTGGTCACCGATAATGTGGCCGTAATGATCATTGATCTTTTTAAAATCATCCACGTCAAAGAGAACCAGGGATAAAGGATATTGATAGCGCTGAGCCAACTCCACCCACTTGTTGAGCTCTGTATTAAACTTACCCTTGGCATAGATGCCTGTTAGAGCATCAATTTCACTGGTCCGCACCAACTCTTTGTTGTAAGCAAATTGCAAACGCTTGTAATAGTTGGTGCGGTAGGAGGAAATTGCACTCATGGTTATAACAAGGGTAATATATACACCTACTGCCGCATATTCCGAAGCAGGTATGTGCCCAAAACGTAAATTAGCGGTAAACATAAAACCGGCCCCTAAAAACAATGAAATCAAGATAACATTGAGCCAGCGGTTGACCACCAGGAAGAAAGCCAGGATCAAGATAACAACGCCGAAAGACTGGACGAAAAAATTGGGCGATTCATACAGGTAAAAGATAAGCAGAAAAGCAATAGAGACTAACAGTTTATATACGGATATCAAATATATTAGAGCGCCGTATCTGAGATTTTGACCCAGGACCACGTAGAGAATAATAATAAGCAGCATAAAAGAAGCTCTGATAAAAAAAATGGCTTGAAAGGTCTGGCTGTTGCTGGTTAAAAAATAATCAGGAATAATAAACAGAAAAAAGAGGATCCCTAAAATGAGTGCAGCCGTCCTGATATAATTCACGAGGCCGCTCATTTCATGCCGGAAATAATCTTCTTCCAGTCGTTTGTCTTTAAATTCAGCCAGAATCAGTGAAAAGGCAGGAGAAAATTTATTTGCGTTCACCTTTGTTTGCGCTCCTAGGGAACAGGGTGTTTTAAAGCTGTATAGATTGCCACTAATTAATCGCAACTCTGCTCAGATGTTAAAGCGAATATTGAGGATGTCGCCGTCCTGAACAATGTAGTCTTTGCCTTCCAGGCGGAGCAGCCCTGCTTCGCGCACTTTGGCGGCGCTGCCGAGACGATAGATATGATCAAAATGAAATACTTCGGCCCGGATAAAACCGCGCTCCATATCGGAATGAATCTTGCCGGCAGCCTGCCGGGCTGTGGCTCCCCGGCGTATGGTCCAGGCGCGCACCTCATCTTCACCCACGGTGAAAAAAGAGATTAAGCCCAGGCGCTCGTAAGCGGTCCGGGCCAGGCGATCCAGCCCCGACTCGGTCAACCCCAGGTCGGCCATGAACTCCTCCCGCTCTTCGGGAGAAAGCCTGCCTATTTCCATCTCTACCTGGGCGCAGATTTCAATCACCGGAATATCATACTGCGCCGCGTAAGCCGCGATCTGCTCGCGCTGGGGGTAATCATTGGCCGCAAGCTGTTTTTCATCAAGATTAATGGCGGCAATAAGCGGTTTTTCACTTAAAAAGGCCTGTCCGGCCAGGTACGCCTGCTCCTCAGGGGTTAATCTGACCGTGGAAAGGGGTTGCTCCTGCTCCAGGGCCAGAAGCATACGCTCCAGGACAGCCAGTTGCTCCTGGGCCTCCTTTTTGACCTTGGGCTTGCTTTTGATGCGCTGAATTCTTTTTTCCAGGGCATCCATATCCGCCAGTATGAGTTCGGTGCCGTAGTCAACCAGGTCCCGGTACGGTGCCGGTGGGGTAGAAGCACTGTCAGCGCTGCCGTTAAAGGCGCGCACAACCTGAACCAGAACATCAGCAGACCGGACCTCGTCCAGCAACTTCGCCGCCCTGGCTCCGCTTTCATTCATCCGCACCCCGGGTATATCGTTAAACGTGATACGGGCGTAAACTGTTTTTCGCGGTTTATATAATGAAGAAAGAAAATCAAGGCGCTTATCGGGAACTATCGCACTGCCGGTATGAACCTCGGCTGCGGGATTATAACCCGTGGGCAGGCCCAGCCCGGTCAACAAATTAAAAAAGGTGGTTTTACCGGCCTGCGGCAGGCCGACCAGTCCTATTTGCATTTTTTTATCATCTCCCGGAGATTATTATATCAACTCTGGCATGTTACCACAATCAGGCTAGTTAAGGAAAATAAACACCTTATTCTAATTGAACTGAGCCCCGGCCGCATAAATTTGAAACACCCCGAAAAAAATATTAAAAAAAACATTGCTCTGGAGGTGCAAAGCCGTGCCCTTAATTCCTTATGAGCCTTTCCGGGAGATGGGCAACTTTTGGCGGGAGATGGACCGCTTCTTTGGGCCCTGGGGCCGCGAGTTTTCCGGGCCGCGCGTCGATGTTTTTGAAACAGAAAACGAAGTGATCGCCCAGTGTGAAATACCGGGCCTGGAAAGCAAAGATGATATCACCATTGATATCCGGGATGACCTGCTTGAGCTGCGCGGCACGATCAATCGCGGCCGGGAAATTAAAGACGAGCAGATGCATCGCCGCGAACGATTCAGCGGCACCTTTCACCGGACCGTCTCTCTGCCTGGCCCCGTGGTGGCAGATGGAGCTAAGGCTGTTTACCGTAATGGCATCCTGGAGATCACCATGCCCAAGGCTGAGCCGCACCGGCAGCACCGCCGCATTGAGGTTGACTTTCATTAAGGCGGCGCAAAAGGGGCCATTCCCCCGGGGGAGGCAGCCCCTTTTGCGGCCGGCAATTCAGCGGCTATTCATCCTGTGTAAATGCCGGGGAGACAATCTGTCCCGGTATTCTTTTATTTTAGGCGTCTGAATTGTGCTATAATGTTGCATAGATGCTATGCGGGAAGGACGGTGAGTTTTTCTTGAAAGATTACCGGACTGCCATAGAAAACGCTGCCCGCGCCAGTAAAATCGAGCTCAACCCTGGTGATCAAGAGCAGCTGCAAAAAGATTTGGCCGCCTTTGAGCAATGGCTGGAGCCTCTCCTGGCCGTAGATACCGCCGGTACAGAGCCGCTGCTTTTTAGCCACCACACGGTGAATGTCTGGCGGAACGATGAACCGGAGGCCGGGCACCAGGAGAAACTGCAGCAGGCTGCAGCCAGATTTAGAAAAAATTATTACCGGGTGCCGGCCATAATCGATTAGAACGCTAAAGGAGGGCTATCGTGGAACTGGATAAGATGACAGCCGCCGCCGCGGCTAAAGCTGTAAATAACAGGGAGATTTCAGCCCGGGAGCTAACCGAAGCTTACCTTAACCGCTGTACTACCCTGAACAGCACCTTGCATTCATTAGTACATATTTTTGAGCAGGAGGCGCTAAGGCAGGCTGAAGCCGTTGATAGCCTGGTAAGCCGGGGCGAGACCGCCCTCCCGCTGGCCGGGGTACCGGTAGTCTTGAAGGACGACCTCTGCTACAGTGCAGGACCCACCACCTGGGGAGCCGCCTCCCTGAAAAACTTCCAGCCGCCTTATACCGCCGCCGCGGCACAGAAACTGATCGATGCCGGGGCGATCATTGTGGGTAAGGCCAATCTGGATCAGTTCGGTCTGGGCTCGTCGGCGGCAAGCTCCTATGCCGGACCCGCGGCCAATCCCCGGGATCCGGCCCGGCCGGCCGGGGACGGCGCTGCCGCGGCGGTAGCCGCCGGCCAATGCCTGCTCGGCTTAAGCTCAGACAGCGGCGGCTCGCTGCGCATGGGGGCCTCACACTGTGGCCTCTTCGGCCTGCGCCCCACTACCGGGCTGGTATCCCGCCACGGGCTATACACCCATGCTCCCTCTTTCGCCAGCGTGGCTCTTGCCGCCCGCGATACCGCGGATATCAACCTGGCTCTGCAAGTTATTTCCGGCTACGATTCCCGGGATGCGGCCACTGCCGCCGTGAAAGACGGGGCCCCCCGGGCAGAGGGTGAAAAATTATCCCGGAGTGTAAAGATCGGCTACCCCAAAGATCTGTTTGCCCTGCTGCCGCACCACACCCTTAGCGCCCTTGAGCCGGCCCGGGAAAGATATAGGGCCGCGGGAGCGGAGTTTGTGGAAATAACCCTGCCCCTTTTCCGGGAAGCGCTGCTGGCTTATTATGTCATCGCTTACGCGGAAGCCTCTTCTAACCTGAGCCGCTTTGACGGCATCCGCTTTGGCCTTTCCGCGGAAGGAGCAAACCTGGAAGAATATTATTTTAAAACCCGCGGCGCCGCCTTTGACGCGGAGGCCAAACGCCGCGTGATCATCGGCACCCACCTGTTAAGCCAGGACAATTTTGAGAGATACTATCGCCAGGCTCAAAAGGTCTGGAGACTGATCCGGCAAAGTTTTGCCACGGCCCTGGAAAAGTGCGATCTGATCATGCTGCCGGCGGTACTGGCACCGGCGGAAGCCCGGGAAGAAAGCCAGGATTTTCTAAAGGCATACATCCAGGGCTGCTTCTGCGCCCCGGTGAGCCTCTCCGGGCTGCCGGCTCTTAGTGCCCCGGCGAGCGAGGTGGGCGCCCTGCCCGTGGGCTTGCAACTGGTGGGCCGGCCATTCGCTGAAACAACGCTGGCTGATCTGGCCGGGCGGGCGGCACTGCCGTTTAAATCTCCCCCGGTAGAGGTTCTCTCAAGGAAGGAAGATACCCATGGAATATGAAGCTGTCATTGGTTTGGAAGTCCACGTGGAGTTGCTGACTGAAAGCAAGCTTTTTTGTAAATGTCCCAACCGCTTCACTGCCGAGGCCAACAGCCATACCTGTGAGGTATGCCTGGGTTTTCCGGGCGCCCTGCCCCTGCTGAACCGCGAAGCGGTGCAGAAAGCTTTAACCGCGGCGGTGGCTTTAAACTGCGAGATCGCCCTGCACAGCTACTTTGACCGTAAAAATTACTTTTACCCGGACATGCCCAAGGGATACCAGATCTCCCAGTACCATGTTCCCCTGGGCCGGAACGGCTTTCTCGAAGTGGAAGACGACAGCGGAGCGCTGAAAAAAATCCGGATCGGGCGGGTGCACATGGAAGAAGATGCCGGCAAGCTGGTACACGCCCCGGCGGGGCTCGATTCGGCTGTCGATTATAACCGGGCCGGCGTGCCGCTGATTGAAATTGTCACCGAACCGGACCTGCACTCCGCCGGCGAATGCCGCCGCTACCTGGAACAGTTAAAGAGCATTCTCCAGTATGCGGAAGTGTCTGACTGCAAAATGGAAGAAGGAAGCCTGCGCTGCGATGCCAACGTATCTTTACGCCCCCGGGGCAGCAGCATCCTGGGCAACAAGACCGAGCTGAAAAATATGAACTCATTTAAAGCCGTGGAAAAAGCGGTGGAATATGAAATTGAGCGCCAGGCGCAAATACTGCGCCAGGGCGGGTCAATAATTCCCCAGACCAGGCGCTGGGAAGAAGGAAAGCAGGTAACCGTGGCCATGCGCGACAAGCTGCAGGCCCAGGACTACCGCTGCTTTGCCGACCCGGAGCTGGCGCCCATAGAGCTAACCGCTGCAGAGGTGGAGGCGGCGCGCCGCAACCTGCCCGAAATGGCCTCAAAAAGAGCGGCCCGCTATGTCGCCGAGTACGGCCTGCCGCCTTACGACGCCGCGGTGCTTACGACCACCCGCGGCCTCTCCGACTATTTTGAAGCCTGTCTCAAGCTCTATCCCAACCCCAAGGAAGTGAGCAACTGGGTCATGGGTGATTTTACCGCCCATCTCAGCGCCGCCGGCGTGAAGCCGGCCGAAGCCTCTTTTACCCCGGAATATATGGCCTCGCTGCTGCAGATGATTGACGATCAGGTTATCAGCGGCAAGATCGCCAAGGAAGTCATGGAAAAATCCTTTGCCACCGGCAAATCGCCGCGGGCCATCGTGGAAGAAGAGGGCCTGCTGCAGATTTCCGACCAGTCGGAGCTGGAAAAAATCGTGGATCAGGTTATCGCCGCCAACCCCTCGGGCGTGGAAAACTACCGCAGCGGCAAAACCAAGGCCCTAAGCTTCCTGGTGGGACAGGTGATGCAGGCCACGAAGGGCAAAGCCAACCCCGGGCTGGTGAACAAACTGCTGGTGGAAAAGCTGCAGCAGTAACCGGGGCCGGACTAATGAGGAATAAAGGGGCTGCCCTTTTGGGACAGCCCCTTTATTGATGCCGCAACAACGACTAGCCCTACTATACCGGGCGAAAAGGTAATGAGCCGATGGATACAGCCGACAAGCAGCTTTTTTACGTGACTCTTTTAGGCAAGCAAAATACTGCCCTCAAGCAAATTCTTGTAATCCCCGGTTTCCTGCTGCACTGCGGTGATTATATCAAGAGACAGCCCGATCTTTCCGCTGAAAAACCGGTAATACGGCTTCATTCTCTCCAGCGGATTCTTTTCCCCGCTTTCGGTGACGATAAATAGATCAATATCGCTTAACCCGGTATGCTCTCCCCTGGCCACAGAACCGACCAGCCTTATCTCTTTTATTTCAGGGAAGAGCAACAAGGCTTCCGAGGCTGCTTCCCGCAGCTTTTTGATTAACTCGCTTCTATCCAAGTAGAATGCTTTCACAGAACCTGATGATCTTATCTGCCGCATCTACTGCCTCCTGCGCCTGCTTTTTGGTAAAGTAATCTGCGGGTTTGCCGGAAGAAAAGCCGTTGGGATAGCGTGTGGGAATGTAATATATATCAAGCAGCTTACCCAGCTCCACAATCTCTTCTGTAATCGTGACGTTTTCCGCCAAAAGAATCAGTATCTCTGTTAGAGAGTGCCCCCATATGGTTATTCCTTTTTTTAAGGCCACTCCTTTAAGGGCTTTCTCCGCCGACTGCTGGGCGGTAAAACAAGCCCACTCGAAAAAATGATGATCTATATCCAGTTTGGCCCGCTCCAGGTCTCTTTTACCCTGCTCGTACCAATCCTTCCACCGGTTAATGATCTTTCCTCCTCTCTTATACAAAAGCATTATGCTTTTTAATGTTCATCCTGAGGCATAAAGATTTTTATGACTTAAACTTTTCATTTCGCCAGAAGTATAACATTTTTTACCAGAGATGTCAACGCTATTCTTGGCTATAAAGGGAGCAGGGGCTGCATATTGCGTTCAATGCTAAGGCTCTGCTTTAAGCAGCGATTTGACCAGGTTTTCCGCGGCAAACTGGCCGCCGGTCAGGGCAGCGAGGCTGCTTTCCCCACCGAAAAGGCGCTCGACGATCTGCGGGATGGCAAGCCCCTCCTGCTGCAGCCGCCCGGCGTTATACTGGAGTTCCCGCAGGTGCTCCAGGCAGGCGCGCAACGCCTCTTTTCCTTGCGGGACGATACGCCCGATAGAGGTAAAAAGGGTTAGCCGGTACGGCAGGGCCAGCAGCTTTTCCATGGAGCCCATGATCGCCCGGGCATCTTCCTCGGGACGGATCACCTTGATTTTCTCGGAAATGAAGAGATCGCCGGAAAAGCACCAGCCCCGCTCCGGTTCGACCAGGACGGTGTGATCTTCGCTGTGCCCCGGCGTTTCCACCACCTGGAAGCGGCAGTTGGCAGTCTGGATACAGTCGCCGTCCAGCGATAAAACAAGGGCCGGCTCGGGATAGCCCCAGACAAGTTCCTGGTAAGGATAAAGGGCCGGGGCCTTAGGGATAAGGCTCACGGTGCGGGGATGGGCCCAAACTTTGACCTTCAACTGCTCTTGCAACAGCCTGTTGCCGCCGATATGGTCCTCGTGATAGTGGGTACAATATGCCTGCCGCACCTCCCGGCCGCGCAGGGTTTTCACCAGCTCTGCCGCAGTATGCCGGCAGCCAGTGTCAATAAGCAGGCCGTCTACCAGGTAGGCCGCGACCCGGTAAAGCACCTTCCCGTCCAACTCCCGTCCCATGGTCAACCGGGTGACCGGGCCGTGCTGCGAGATTTCAATCATTTCAGCTTAATCCCTCCCTGGTGGCTCTGTCTCCAAAACCCCACCAATATTCCAGGCCAGCTAAAATATTCCACCTGCTCGCCGCATTGACCTGCCCACTCGCCAGGCCATTATCCCTGCCGGCTCCCGCAAGCAGATGACGATAAAAACATGTAGGTGATAAAACGCCTGGCGGGGTGATGCGCAGGCCGCAACCGGTGAAAGAGTAGCATAATGGGCCATGATCAGGCTAAATTAAGCCATGGCGAATTAGAATGGTGCAGCTAGCCCGGGTTGTTTATCCGGGCAAGCGTAGCCCTTAACGTATCCAGATCAACCGGCTTAGTAAGCTGAGATTGAAAGCCGGCCTCCCTGGCCCGCCTCAAGTCGTCAGGCCGGGCGTATCCGGTTAAAGAAATTAAGTAGACATTTCTTAGGTTTTCATGGGCTCTAAATTCCCGGGCAACCTGGTAGCCATCCATGCCGGGAAGGCCGATATCGCAGATTAAAATCTCGGGTCTTATCTCCTTGGCCTCAGCCAGGCCCCGGTAGCCGTCTGAGGCCAAAAAGACCGTATGGCCGTCGCTTTCCAGCAGCAGTCTTAATGACTGGGCCACATCGTAATTATCCTCAATTACCAGTACCCGCTTGCTTTTAGATGAAGCTGTGGCAGCGGCTTCATTTTTCGCGGCCACATCCGGCCCGGCGGACAGGGGCAAGCGCACTGTAAACATAGATCCCTTGCCCGGCCCGTCGCTGCTTGCGGTCACCGTACCGCCGTGCAGTCTGACCAGGCCGTGGACCAGGGCCAGCCCAAGTCCCAGGCCGGCTCCATTGCGATCAAGAGTAGTGCCGGCCTGAACAAAGGGTTCAAAAATACTTTTTAATAGCTCCGGGCTTATGCCTATACCGCTGTCTTCAATACGGATATAGGCGCATTGTTCAAAGCTATCTCTTGATACAGTTACCCGGGTATGCCCTCCGGCGGCCGTATACTTAACGGCATTGTGCAGAAGGTTTCCTACCACCTGAGAGATGCGGACGGGATCAACCTTCACATACAAGGGCTCTGATGCCGGGCGAAACTCGAGTTTTACCCCGTTTTGCTGAAAGTTTGTTTGGAAGTCTGCCACTGATCGGCTCACCAGGTCGCCCAGCTCTACCAGCTCCTTTTTCATCTCCATTTTGCCTAGAGTAATCCGGGTGATGTCAAGCAGATCGTCCACCAGGCGGGAAAGCTGTGCAGCCTGGCGGTCCATAATTTCTATGGCCTTTGCCGCTTTAGCACTACCTGTTTCCGCCTTACTCAACAAAGAGAGGCTGAGCATGATCGAAGCCAGTGGGTTGCGAATCTCGTGGGAGAGCATGCCTAAAAATTCTTCTTTTCGACGGTCTGCCTCCTGCAGTTTTCTTACCAGATCACGGTAGCGCGCCTCGCTCCTGCGTAGAGCCTGCTCGGTTTGCGTGCGCTCAATAAGATCCGCAGCCTGGCGTGCCAGGACGTCAAGATTGCGGATTTCCCATTCAGACAACTCATGGGGCTGGCGCCAGTACGTGGAAAACATGCCGATCAGGGTACCGCTGCGAGAGAGCAAGGGCGTTGTCTGAACGGCACGGATGCCAATCTTAAGATAGGCATCAAGATAAATACTGCCAGCCATGTAATCGCACTGTAACACGTCCGAAAAAGCTACTCTTCGCCGGGTATTCAAGGCCAGGCCACAGGAACTTCGCGAGCGTGGTGTTATCCATTGCCATACCTTGATGTCGGATTCATTAAATCCACGGTACCTTAAGAGACAAAGCTCTCCTTCCGCCCCGCGTTCAGGTATAAATAGTTGAAAGCTGGCGTAATCTGAGTGCAGGAGCATCATCGCTGTATCAAGAATCTGATCATATAGTGAATCGATATCATTGGCTTGAATCAGCTTCGTGCTAACATTTTGAAGAAGTTTGGCCCTCTCCAGCTCGATCGCAAGTTGCTTCTCGCTATGGCGCAGCAAATGTTGGGCCTTGATGTGTTCTGTAATGTCCTGGGCAACAACTATAGCACCGGTAATACCACCCGATTCGTTCTTCACCGGAACCCCTGATAAAATGATCGTGCTGGTCGCGCCGTTATGATTCTCGATTTCTACGATCACGCCCCTGGTCTCACGCCCGTAAAATAGCGCTTGAACGGCCGGCCAGTCACCCGGCTTTAATGGCTCTCCGGTATCAGGCCAGTAGCCTTTGTATTTGCTAAAATCATGAATATGTTTCAGGGGAGCTTCACCGGCAAAGATCCGATTAGCTTCTTCATTAGCTAACGAAATTTGGCCGTTTGCCCCAATAACAAGGAGTCCGGCAGGGATGGCGGTTATTATTGTTTTAATACAACTGTTTTCAAGGGATTTATCCTGGTATGAGCCGTGTGGCATATTATGGTTATCACTGGAGACAGAAACCTCTCTCAAGCTATCAACCTCCCCTGGCGCATAGCCGATCTTTATTCCTGCTCATTATCCATGTTTAATGGCGATTATAATACGTATACTGCATATTCCGCAGATTTCCTTTGAAGATAATAGTCGAATAATGACTAATTATTTTTGGGGCTCACCATGGCAGCTAGAGGGGTGATTCTCAATGCCAGCCGTTGCTATCTCGAGATGCTTAAGCAGCCGCTCTCCGGCATAACCAAATTCGTGGATCATGCGGCTGCGCCAGGCATAAACCCTTTTTGATCACTCCGGTAAACACATCAATATGACGCAAGCCGCGAGAAAAAGAAGGCTGCCGCCGGCGATAAGCCAGTCGCCGTCGCGCCAGCCAGCGGCAAGGAAAAAAAAGCTGCAGAAGAGGAAGAGTAGCCAGGCTGTGAAACGCAGTTTTTTCACCATGGTTTACTCTACGGTAACGCTCTTGGCCAGGTTGCGGGGCTTGTCGACGGAGCAACCCCGGGCCACAGCAGCGTAGTAGGCGATGAGTTGCAGCGGCACCGCGGAGAGAACCGGGGCCAGCAGGTCCTTCACCGGGGGCAGGTAAAAGGCCCCTTCGACCTGGCGGGCTATCTCGCCGCGGCCTTCCGGGATGACGGCAAAGACGGCGCCGCCCCGGGCGTTTACTTCCTGAATGTTGCTTAAGGTTTTATCCAAAATGGACTCCTGGGTGGCCAGAACGATTACGGGAATGCCCTCGGTGATCAAGGCGAGGGGGCCGTGCTTCAGTTCACCGGCTGCGTAGGCTTCAGCATGAATGTAAGAAATTTCTTTCAATTTAAGCGAACCCTCCATGGCCACAGCGTAGTCCAGGTTGCGGCCGAGGAAGAAAGCATTTTCCCAGCGGGCCAGGCGGTCAGCGTAGGCGCGCAGCTCGGAGAGGCGCTCTTCGGCCAGGATTTGTTTTAAAAGCCCGGGGAGACGATCCAGGTCACGCACCAGCCTGGCCGCTTCTTCAGACGGCAGGGCTTTCCGCAGGTCACCCAGGTAGAGGGCCACCAGGTACAGGGCGATGAGCTGGGTCAGGTAGGCCTTGGTGGAGGCCACGGCAATTTCAGGGCCGGCCCGGGTGTAGAGCACTTCGTCCGCTTCCCGGGCTACCGAGCTGCCGACCACGTTGGTAACAGCCAGGACCCTGACTCCCTTTCTCCGGGCCAGGCGCAGGGCGGCCAGGGTATCGGCGGTCTCGCCGGACTGGCTCACCGTGATCACCAGGTGTTTCTGTTTCAGCAAAATGGGTTCACGGTAGCGGAATTCCGAAGCCAGGTCTACCTCCACGGGGAGCCCGGCCAGCTTTTCAATGGCGTATTTGCCCACCAGCCCGGCATGATAAGCGGTGCCACAGGCAATGATGTATATCTTTTCCAGGGCGCAAAGTTCTTCAGGGGCAAAATTTAGCTCGTTTAAATTGACCCTTCCAGCAGCGGTGTCAATGCGCTGGCGCAGGGTTTCGCGCACGGCCGTGGGCTGCTCCATGATTTCCTTGAGCATGAAATGATTGTAACCGCCCTTTTCAGCGGCTACAGCATCCCACTTCACCGTAAAAACTTCTTTTTGCAGAATCTCGCCTCCAGCCCTTGAAATTTTTACCTCTTCCGCTGTCACAGAGGCAAACTCGCCGTCCTCGAGGATATAGGCGCGGCGGGTATGGCTCAGCAGGGCGGTGATATCGGAGGCGATATAGTTTTCTCCTTCTCCCAGGCCAATAATCAAGGGGCTGTCCTTGCGGGCGCAGACCAGCCGCCCCGGCTCATGGGCTGAAAGAGCGGCCATGGCGTAGGATCCTTCCACTATTTCCGCAGTCCGGCGCAGCGCTTCAAGAAGATCTCCGGCATAAAACTCTTCAAGAAGATGAGCCAGCACCTCGGTATCCGTTTCGGAACGGAAGACATGCCCCTTTTCATCGCGCAGCCAGTCGCGCAGGGCGCTGTAGTTTTCAATGATGCCGTTATGGACAACGGCAAAGTTGCCGCAACAGCTAAGATGCGGATGGGCGTTCTCATCGGTAGGGCGGCCATGGGTGGCCCAGCGGGTGTGGCCTAGACCCACCTGGAGTGGTTTAATCTGACCCCGGACCCGTTTTTCCAATGCGGCGATGGAACCGGCGGCCTTGACCACCCGGATCCGGTCCCCGTCCTGCAGGGCCAGGCCGGCAGAATCATAACCGCGGTACTCCAGCTTTTTCAGGCCTTCAATAAGGATGTCAAATGCCTCTCGGGGGCCGGTATAGCCTACAATTCCACACATGCAAGGTACTCCTCACTTTGTTCAGTTCTCCGTTAGAGCGGTGTCTTCAATCCGCTCCAGGTTAATCGTTACCGTTATCTCTTCGGGAATCAGGGTTACTCCCGGCAGTTCTTCACCCTGGCTGTCCACCGCTACCGGAATGGCCCGGCGGCGGGTCTGCCCGCTGAGGCCGCTCTGATCAATATGAAGGACAACCTGGTCAATTAGTTCAAAGGTTGACCGGGGCGCTTCCGCCCGCACATACTCCGGTTCTACGGAAAAAGTTTTTCTGGTCCAGCCCTGGGCCGGCTCTCCGTAAAAATCCACGGCTACCTGGAACTCGCCGGAAGCCAGTGCTTCGAGAGTTATATTTACCTGCTGGGGAGAAAAAGTGATCAGGCTCAGGCCGCGGGGCGGCTTCCCTCTTACGCGAAGCTGGTGGGTACCGGGGCCTTTTTCAGCCAGGTCAACATAAGCTTCCAGTTCGTCCACGGTTAAACCTTCGAAGGCAGCGGGAAGCCCCTCCAGGATTACGGATACAGACGCCGGCATACCCGTAACGACAAGGCCGCTTTCCAGGTTTTCTACGCTTAAGGGAACGCCCTGGATTTCCTTGCGGACCGGAGTAGTGCGGGTGATATTGTCACCCATGACAAAAAGCCACAGGGCAATGGCCATAAACAGGGCCAGAATCCGGGCAAACATGTTGCTGCGTAGAAACTTTTCCATTATTATTTACTATTCCTCCACGGCCAGAAACTGATTCCCTCGCTGCGGGGCGGGGCGCACAAATCAGTCAGGACGGAACGCAGTTTCTTCTCGTCCAGGTAGCGGGTCAAAATACCGTTATGGGCTACAGAGATAACTCCCGTCTCTTCGGAGACGATAATGGCCACGGCGTCGGATTGCTCTGAAGCGCCGATGCCGGCCCGGTGCCTTGTACCAAGCTCTTTATTCAGGTACGGATCATCGGTTAGCGGCAGAAAACATCCGGCAGCAACGATCTGGTTGCCCCGGATAATTACCGCCCCATCATGCAGGGGGCTGCGCGGAAAAAAAATATTGATTAACAGTTCGGCGGAGACAATCCCCTCCACCAGGATGCCTGTTTCCACCCAGTCTTTCAAGCCTGTTTCCCGCTCCATAATGATCAGCGCGCCGATGCGTTTCTTCACCAGAACAGGAATGGCTTTGAGCAGCTCGTTGAGCATCTGGTCGAATTCCTGGGGGTTCCAGTTCCAGTAGCTGCGCTGGAAAAGCTTGCCCCGCCCCAACTGCTCCAGGGCCCGGCGCAGCTCCGGTTGAAAAACAATGGGGATGGCGATGGCCAGCCCCACAGTCGCCTGGCGCAGCAGCCAGTGCAATGTATTCAACTGCAGTTGATAGCTGGCGATCATCGCCAGAAGCAACAGCAGCAAACCTTTGACCAGTTGCTCGGCGCGGGTGCCGCGGATAATCAAAATAAGGCGGTAGAAAACATAGGCCACGATGAGGATATCAATCGTGTCGCGCCACCAGTTGATATTTAGCTGTGATATTGCGGTAATAATGGTGTCCCAGATGCCCACGTTGGCGCTGATCCCTCTTTAGAATTCATGCCCCGGTTATTGAAGGCTTTATAGCTTATTCGCCTTCATTTATGTAAATACCTTCAATGAAAAGGAAAAGTTCTATCGGTAGATCCAGTCACTTTTTCCAAACCGCCGGTCAACTGCAGCACCACTGTGCTCAAGCCAATCAATCCGATCCGGCCAGGCAGGGCCAAGCCGCTGCGCGAGGCCAGGTATAACCGGCCGGGTTCAAGACAAAGGCCGGGGAGCTACCGCCCCACCAGGGCAGCCGGTTTGGCATTATCAGCGGAACGGGAATCACCCTTCACCGTTGTGCCGGTTAACCATGGCACGTCTTCCCGGCGCAGCGCAGTACAGACCGCAATTGCTTCTACTGATAGTATGAAGAACTGGGGGGGATTCATTCTCTATTTTTCTGGTTTAAGAGGGAAACCACCGTAAAAAGAGCCTGCCATCTGAACCGGCGGGCTTACAGGTCATTCCTTCAGGAAAGGACGATGGGGATGTCTGAGCCGCAGCCCCGGCAGCGTCTCCCTTCCAGCCCGGCCAAAACAGTCCGGTACCCGCTGCGCCTGATTAAAAGTGCGCCACAGGAAGGGCAAACGGTGTCTGAAGAGCCGGGCAGTTCCACATTGCCCAGGTAAACAAAATTCATCTTTTTTTGGGCCAGCTCCCGCGCCTGCTTAAGTGTTTCTAGCGGTGTGGGCGGTAAATTCATTTCATACCGGGGAAAGTAGCGGGAGAAATGCAAAGGAATATTGGGGTTGATCTCCGCCAGCCAGTCGCTTAAAGCTTCTATTTCCGCGGGATCGTCGTTGAGTGTCGGGATAAGGAGGCAGGTTACCTCCACATGGCTGCGGGAAGCGGCCAGCTCCACCGTCTTTAACACAGGGCGGCGCATCCCCCGGCAGTAACGGCGGTAGAAGTGGTCGCTGAAGGCCTTGACATCAATATTGAAAGCATCTATAAAGGGGAGCAGCTGTAACAGCGCCTCCCGGCTAATAAACCCGTTGGTGACCATGACATTGCGGTAGCCGTGGCTGTGCAGCAGGCGGGCCGTATCGAAGATAAATTCATACCAGACCGTGGGTTCGTTATAAGTGTAGGCCACGCCCAGGACTTCTTCCGGCCCGCCTTCGCGCCGCAGCATCTGTAAAACCTGTTCCGGGCTCAAACGGAGGCAGCCCGTTTCTGTTTCGGGATTGCCCCGGGCCAGGGACCAGTTCTGGCAGAAGCTGCAGGAGAAGTTGCAACCCAAGGTGCCCAGGGAGAGAATGGGCCGGCCGGGATGGAAATGATAAAGGGGCTTTTTTTCCACCGGGTCCCAATGGACGGCGGCACAGAGACCGTAAGTGGCTGTATAGAGCTCCCCCTGCATCACCTTGCGGGCGCCGCAGAACCCGGCCTCCCCTTCGGCGATGCGGCAGCGCTGCGGGCAAAGCAGGCAGCGCACTGTGCCTTCTTTTTCCTTTTCATAGTAAAGTGCTCTGTGCATGGCTAATCACCTGCGGGCACGGCCCGCCGCGCCAGTTGACTCATTTTTGACCATATCGTGTCACGGTGAAACGATAAAGTTCTACCGGTTCACCCGGGGAGATGCCGCCTTTACGGCGGGCAATAGCCACCTGCTCTTCCACCGTGTCAATCCCTTCCAGGTCGGGCAGCAGCAGTCCGCTGCGATGCCCGCTTCTCACCAGAACCCCGTATTTTTGCGGATCGAGATCTTCCAGGCTGTTTACCCGCTCCATGGGGCTAAGCACATCCACGGAAAAGGTGATCCGATCCAGCTCCTCCAGGCTAACGGGGGGGAAGCGCGGATCGCGCACGCCGGCGCTGATCGCATTGGCGATAATCTCTTCGGCCAGGTTACGGCGTACAGGCTCCACGGTGCCGATGCAGCCGCGCAACTGCCCGCCCATCTTTAAGGTGACAAAAGCGCCCGCACGCACGCTTAAAGCAGGCGGCAGCGGCTCCGGGGCCTTTAAGATGCGGCCGTGCTCGAGATAATGGCGCAGGGCCTTGCGGGCCAGCTCCACGTGTGGACTTTGCTCCGGTTCACGGGCCCCGTTATGGCCCTTTTCCGGGGCCGCGGTATGGCGGCCCGGCCGCGGGAGCAGGGAAGCTACCAGGTAGCCTACGCCGAAGGGACCTTCGTAAGAGAAAACTTCTGTCTCAAAGGGCGTGCCATCCAACGTCCCCAGGGCGATGCTAAAGGAGCCCAAGGCGCATTGGCCGGCTTCTTCCACCCAGTCCGGGTCAAACCTAAGTATCTCTTCCACGGCCCCTTGCTGCAGCAGCTCCACCAGGCGGCGATCAAAGGCGGCGCCGCGGGAGCTGAACCCGGCGGGGGCGTCCCGGGTCAGACGGTGGGAAAGATCGCCGCTGGCGATTACTGCGGTGGGAAAACCATGGCTTTCCACGGCCCGGCGCAGGGCCCGCCCAAATTCATAAAGTTCACGGTAAGGGAGGAAGCCGGGGGTAAGGTGAATGCCGGATAGCGGCACATCTTCCCGCTGCAGGTAGTACAGGGGTACGGCGGCGCCGTGATCGAGGGTGGCAAAACCGCGGATTATGCTTAACGGCAGGTCCGCCGCCCGCGCTTCTTTCTCCAGGCGCTCCAGTAAAGTTTGGTCTTGATCAAAAGTTACCGCAGCTTCGGGAGCGCCAAAATGGCCAAAATCCCCGGATAGCCTTGCGGCAGCAGGTGCGGCCACAGCGTGCCGCAGGGCGGGGCCATGGGGAGTGATCACAATTAAGCGCTTCGGCCGCGCCTCGCTGATGCGGCGGCTTAGATCACGCAAACCTTCCACCGTGGCGGCGGCCTCGGCCAATCGCCCGCCGCCCACTTCGGGGATAATAATGGGAGGGTGGGGCGTAATGCCGATGATTTTGATCATGACAGACCACCTGCTTTTTTCTGTATTCTCTCCTTATTATACCAATATCCGGAAAAAAATAAAACTAGAACCGATGAAAAGAACGTCCTGCTATGGTAAGCTTGTGGTAGAAAATATGGACCCGGCCCGGCAGGGTTGGGCTTTTTTTAAACGTCTTATATTATGGGCGCGCTGAAAGGAGGAAGCGGAGCGGTTGGTAGAACGGAACAGCAGAAGAGATGAAGACTTTGCCCGCATCGTGGAGCAGTACAAGGGCTACCTCATGGCCGTAATTCTTCCGGTAATCCGCGATCCGGAGCAGGCTCAGGACGTGCTCCAGGAAACTTTCTGCCAGGCTTATCGCTCCCTGCCTTCCTTTCAAGGAGGTAATATAAAGTTTTGGCTGTCGCACATTGCTGTGCGCAAAGCCGTGGACTGGGCGCGGCGACAGGAGCGGCGGCGCCGGGAAGTGCTGCAGGCGGAGCCCGGCGAAGGGGCCCCTGCAACGGTCCGCTCTGCAGAAGAGGAATACCTGAAACTTGAAAACAGCTCCCGCCTGGCTGCCGCCCTTAAAAACCTGCCTCTGCCTTACCGCCTGACCCTGACCGGTTACTGCCTGGAAGGGAAAAGTTACAGGCAACTGGCTGAAGAAGCCGGCATAACCGTAAAAACCGTAGAATCCCGGCTTTACCGGGCCAGGCGAATCCTGAAGCAAGAGATGGAGGAGGGCCTGTAATGATAATAAGGCATTACCATTCCGGCGAATGGCGCGACTACAGGCTGAATAAAGTGAGCGCAGCCAAAAGGCGCCGCATGGAGCACCACCTGGCCCGCTGTGACACCTGCCTTCAAGTCTACACCGCCGCAGTGGGGACCGAAGAAGCGGCGGCGGCAGAAAAGTTGCTGCCGGCCGATTTTACCGCCCGGGTTGTGCAGCTGGCCCACCGGGCCGAGGAGACACAGCCATCCAGGCTGCGGCGGCGCCTCCTGCTGCAATATGCGGCCGCAGCTTCCATCACCCTGGCCCTTACTGTAGGCGGCTTTTTCGAGGCCGCTGCCCGGGAAATTCCTCAAATGATGAGGAGTCTTGACCGAATTTCCCGGGAAATTAACCGCGTTGCCGAGCTGAAGTGGTCCGACAAACTGGCGGAATCGGCATCTGAGCAAATTAATTATTTACTGTTTCGAAAGGGGGATTAACCAAATGCAAAAAAGTAAATTCGCCACAGTGATCCTTTCCATAGTGCCGGGAGTGGGGCACCTCTACCTGGGCTGGATGGAGAGGGGCCTCCAGTTCATGTGCGCCTTTGCCCTTTCCATTTTTCTCCTGGAATGGCTCAGCTTATCCCTGTTCGCCTACCTGCTGCCGGTAATCTGGTTTTACAGCCTCTTCGACGCCTTAAACCTGCCCCCCCGTGACGCCTCCTCCCGGGAGGTGCGCCCTCCATGGGCCTGGCTGGCAGAAAACCAGCGCTGGGTTGGCATCGGCCTCATCGTGGTGGGGGTGCTGACGCTAATCAACCGGCTGTTCTATCCTTTCCTGCATCTATATCTAAATTTTTACGACACCAGGATGATCAGCGCAGCCGTGGTCGGGATCCTGCTTATTGCCGGGGGAATCCGGCTGGCCATGGGCAGGCAGGTACCGGCTCGGGACACCAGTGTTAAGGATGATGAGACCAGGCTTTCAGCCCCGGAAAAGGAGGCGGAATAAATGCGCCAGTGGCGGGTCGGCTCATTTTCCATGGGACTGGTGCTGGTGCTGCTGGGGATAGGGCTGCTGCTATACCAGTTTAAAGGATCCCCTGCAGCCCTGGATTTAATAATTAACTGGTGGCCCCTTGCCCTAATTTTCCTGGGGATAGAAGTGCTTGTTGCCGGTTTTTTTCAGCGCGGCGACAAAATTTCCATTAAATACGATTTCTGGTCCGTGCTGCTGGTAATCGTCTTTTTTTTCTCCAGCCTGGCCGGTTACGCCCTCCATGAAAGCGGAATGATCACGCTGGTACGGGAAGCGGTGCAGGTTAAAGAGCATGCGGTGACCCTGCCGGAAGAAGTGATTCCGCTGACAGGGATTGAGCGGGTGGTGCTCTCGTGTGCAGGCGGCGAACTGGAGCTGCGCAGCAGCGACGGTGACGCAGCGCGCATCTTCGGCCAGGGTACTTTTATCGCCGCCTCCGCGGGGGAGGCCGCAGCGCTGGCCAAGGTAATCGATGCTGATTATTATGTGGAGGGCAGCACCCTTTACCTGCAAATAAACCAGCCGCCCCTGCGGAGCACTCCCTTCGGCTGGCACAGGACCGGGGAAGTAAGCCGGACTGTGCTGATTCCGGCCGGAGTGGCCCTGGAATTAAGGAACAACAGCGGCTACCAGACCAGAGTGATTTTAAATGACCTGGCCGCACCCTGGTCCATTCATGCAGATGGGACACTCCAGGCTGAACTATCTTCCTCCCTGGATGCGACGGTTTACGGATTAAGCAGCCATGCCGGCAGTTTTAGGGGCAACGCCGACTGGAACGTGGGAGAAACAGGCTCCCAGGCGGTGGCCACCTTTACCCTGGGCGAGGGGACCTGGCCCCTTAATCTTACGGCAGAGTGGGAAATCGAGGTAAATGTACATTGAACAACCCCTTGTAACAAAACGGCTAAGGGCTGCCCCCCGGAGGGCGGCCCTTTGTGCTTAAGCCTGGTTTGAAGCCTTCCATAGGTAGAAGGCCGCTTCTTTTGCCGCGACCCTGCTTTTTCAACAGCTTTTCTAAAGGATATCGCTCCTCTTTGTGGAAATGACTATAGGTAAAGTATGAAACTAACGTACCCGGCAAAGGAGCAGACGTCTATGGGTAGCGAATACAGAGACATGGAGAAGTTTACCGCGGCCATACAGGCCATTTTTCCCAAGTTGATGCATTATCTAAGCGCAGAAGAAAACCGGGAGTTGACGGGCCTGGGCATAACCCCCAGCCAGATTAATGCCCTGCTGGTTCTCTATTTTAATGAAAACCTGACTATGGGGGAACTGAGCGCGGAGATATACCTGGCTGAAAGCGCAGCCACACGGCTGGTTAACCGCCTGGTGAATTTGAATCTGGTGCGGCGGCGGGGCGATGAAAAAGATCGCCGGGTAGTCAGGGTCAACCTGACTTCATACGGGCGTCAACTGGCCCGGCTTGTCTTTGAAAGGCGCCATTTTCGCTTCAATAACCTGGCCCGCGCCCTTACCGCCGACGAACGGGAGAATCTGATCGTTTCCCTGCAGGCAGTGATGCGCGCTTTCGCCGAGCTGGAAAAGCTGTATCCATATGAACAGAAAAACAACAATGGGGCCGGCCTGGAAGCAGAACAAAAATAAATCCGGATCAGAACAACAAACGTGAAAAGAGGTAAGCAATTGCAGCCGGAAGAGACAGTACCGGTACAGCGGGTTTCCCTGCTAACCATTTTCCTGGTTTTTTTTAAGGTAGGCGCTTTTACGATCGGGGGCGGCTACGCCATGCTGCCGGTAATTCAAAGAGAAGTGGTTCACCGGCACAAATGGCTGAAACAGTCAGTTTTTTTTGATTCCCTCATTGTTACCCAGAGCATACCCGGACCGCTGGCGTTGAACAATGCCATCATCATCGGGCAGCGCCTGCGGGGTTTTAGCGGGGGGATCATAGCGGCACTGGGCGTAATCACCCCTTCCGTCCTGGTCATCCTGGCCGTGGTTTCCTTTTTTTTCCCGTATTTCCGCCATAACACCTACGTTCAGGCCGTCTTTTACGGGCTGCGCCCGGCAGTGGTAGCCCTGATTACCGCTGCTGCCTTGAACCTGGCCCGGGAGCTGCTGCGCAGCTGGGCCAGCGCCATCCTGGCGGCAGTCCTGCTGGCGGTAAACCTTCTGTTCGAGATCCACCCCATTGTGATTATGCTAATCGGAGGTTTAGCCGGCCTGGTCATTTTCTGGAAAAGGGAGGGGTAAAGGATGCTGCTGCTTTCTCTCTACTGGGCGTTCATTAAAATCGGCCTTTTTACCTTCGGCGGCGGCTACGCCATGATTCCGCTGATGGAGGCGGAGATGATTAACCGCTACGGCTGGCTCACCGCGGCGGAATTCCTCGATATTGTGGCCGTGGCCGAAATGACCCCCGGACCGGTGGCCGTAAATGCAGCCACCTTTATCGGCTACCGCCTGGCCGGAGTGCCGGGATCGCTGCTGGCTACTCTGGGCGTGATTACTCCCTCCCTGGTGATCCTCCTCCTGCTGGGCCGCTTTTTAATGGCCTTTATCCAGGATCAGCGGTCTGAACGCTTTTTCAAAGGCCTGCGGCCCGCCATGATCGCCCTGATCCTGACAGCCGCTTTTACCCTGGGGCAGGCGGCCCTGATTAACTTAACCACTATCCTTATTTTCGCCGGCCTGCTGATATTAAGCCTGCTGCGCAAAGTGAATCCGCTCTATCTGATCTGCCTGGGAGCGCTGCTGGGTTTAATCCTCTATCCTTACTGATTCAATAAAAGAAAGTTGCTTGACTCCTTTGCCACGCCCTTCATCTAACGCTTCAACACTCTGAACAGGGGACAATAAATTAAACAGGCCTATCCTGATCCGCCCGGGCGAGAATGCCCAGCACTTCATTCACGTAGGCGTCTGCAGCCCCCCAGTCAAAGTCGAAAAGTAGCCTCTTGCTACTGCCGGTGGAGATAACCCTGGCCCGGGTTTGCCCGGAGAAGTTTTCCGCAATCACAATCAGGGCAATGCGGTTGCCGACCCGGGAAAAATATTGCTCGTAGACCAGCACTCCGCTTTGGTTCTGGCCCAGATCATGGAATTCTTCATGGACCTTTTCTGATCGCCCCACATAACGATCCACAGCGGCCAGAGCTTCGCGAGGCGAAAGGTGCTGCATGGTAATCGATTTTACTACACTCATGAAAACGCCCCCCTTTAAAGATTCTTCCGTGCTCAGAGATGCTACCCTTCATTTCTCCTGATACCGCCTCGCCGGGGCCGCAGAATGGCGGATAAACTGACATAAGGATGAGCGTACTCCTTTGCAGTACCATCTGCCTCTTTCAACAAAATGGTTTTGATGGCCATGGCCTGGCCGTTAAAGGGCAGCTAATCATGTGCATATTTACATTATTTTACACTGCGGTAGATCTTTTTGCAAGGCAAACCTTCAACCCCAGGCAACAGGAGGCAAAATCAATAATATTGCGGAGCCGGGTCAAAATGATATAATATTGACAGGTATAATTAAATATTGCTCCGAACCTTTGCACCTACAGCCTCCTTATGGCTACGGTGGAAGGTCTGGGTTGGGGGAGAAATCCCTCCGCCTCCCGTATCTGGAAAGGAGAAACCTGGCCAAGCCGTACTTTCCATATCAGGAGATACGGTTTTTTATTTGAGGTGATCAGAAGATGAAGCTGATGCGGGTCACAGAGCCCGAGAGAGTGCTGTCATTAATTGAGGAGCGCTTCCACCCCCTGGAGGCGGAACCAGTGCCACTGGAGGAGGCCGGGGGGCGCATCCTGGCTGAAACGGTAACCCCAGGGGAAGATGTACCCGGATTCAACCGCTCCACGGTGGACGGCTATGCCGTATCCGCCCGGGAGACTTTCGGCGCCGGGGAAGGGTTGCCGGCGGTGCTGGAATGCGCCGGCGAGGTACTGATGGGGCACCCCGCTCCCGCTGCCCTGCAGCCGGGCCAGTGCTTCCTGGTGCATACCGGGGCCGTGCTGCCGGAGGGTGCCGATGCCGTAGTCATGATGGAAGATACCGAGGTCTCAGGCTCCATGGTCAACTGCTACCGCCAGGTCGCGCCCGGTGAAAATGTAATCCACCGCGGGGAGGATCTGCGCCGGGATGAGCCGGCGCTGGAGGAAGGCCGCCTGCTGCGCGCCCCAGAGCTGGGGCTCCTCGCTTCCCTGGGCATCGCTACTGTGCCGGTATACCGGCAGCCGGTGGTGGGACTGCTTTCTACCGGAGACGAACTGGTGGATTATAAGACCGCCCCCGGAAAGCTGCCGCCGGGGCGCATCCGCGACAGCAACTCCGTGGCGCTGGCATACCTGTGCCGCCAGTCCGGCGCCCGGGCCGTGCGCGGCGGCATCCTCGGCGACTCTTTTGCTGAATTTATAGAAAAAAGCCGCGCCCTGATGGAACAGGTAGATTTCCTGGTATTCTCCGGGGGCAGCTCTGTGGGCAGCCGCGATTTTACTGCCCGGACCATGCAGGAATTGGGGGAACCGGGGCTGCTGGTGGAAGGAGTCTCCATCCAGCCGGGGAAACCGACCCTGCTGGCCGACTGCAACGGCAAACCGGTGCTGGGGCTTCCGGGGCACCCGGTATCAGCCCTGATCATCTTCTCCCTCTTCGGCAGCGCCATTATCGGCCGCCTGGCAGGGCGGAAAGCGCCCCCCTTTAAACCGGCGGTACGGGCCACGCTAACCCGCAATATTCCCTCCCGCTCCGGGCGGACAGACTACGTGCGGGTGCAGCTTAAACTGGAAGGCGGCGGCTTTTCAGCTTCGCCCGTATTCGGCCGTTCGGGAATGCTGCGCACCCTGGCCGAAGCCAACGGCATTATTGTTGTTCCTGCCGCCAAAGAGGGGCTGGCCGCCGGGGAAGCGGTGGAAGTGTATCTGTGGGAGTAGTTGTGAATCTAGGAGACAGGAGATATCCTGTATCCAGTATCCTGTCTTTAATAAACATAGGAGGGCTGATATGCGTAAAGTCTATCTGAACAATATCCCCCGGGAAGAAGCGCTGCAGCGTTTCCTGGAAAAGGCAGCCATACCGCGGCGCACGGAAACCGTGCCGGTGGCGGAAGCCCTGGGACGGGTCACGGCAGCACCCGTTTTCGCCCGCCTCTCCATGCCGGGCTACCACGCTGCAGCCATGGACGGCTACGCCGTGCGGGCGGAAAGCACTTTCGGCGCCTCCGACCAGAGACCGCTGCGGCTGGCGCCGGGGGACGGCTACGAAGCAGTAGATACGGGAGACCCTCTGCCGCCCGGATTTGACGCGGTGATCAAGGTAGAAGATGTTCAACCGCTGGAGGACGGCACTATCGAAATTTTAGCTCCGGCCACCCCCTGGCAGCATGTCCGGCCGGTGGGAGAGGACGTGGTGGCAGGAGAGTTGATCCTGACCGCCGGCCAGACCCTGCGCCCGCAAGACCTGGGAGCCTTGCTGGCCGGGGGAGTGCTGGAGCTGGAAGTGCTGGCCCGGCCCAGGGCCGTGATTATACCCACCGGTTCCGAGATTGTCCCGCCGGAAGCCCGGCGCGGCAAGGGAGATATACCTGATTTTAACAGCACTGTCATCGCCGCATATCTGCAGGAGTGGGGGGCTACGGCCACTGTTTACCCCATCGTGCGCGATGACCTGGAGAAAATTACTGCTGCGGTAAAGCAAGCCATGGCCGGGGGCGACCTCATCATCGTTATCGCCGGCTCTTCCGCCGGGCGGGAAGACTACACCAGCCGCGTGATCGAAGATCTGGGCGAAGTGCTGCTGCACGGCGTGGCCACCCGCCCCGGCAAACCGACGATCCTGGGCCTGGCACAGGGAAAACCGGTGGTGGGCCTGCCCGGCTACCCCGTTTCAGCCTATATGAGCCTGGAATGGTTTGTGCGCCCCCTGCTCTACCGCTACCGGGGACAGCCGCTGCCGCAGCGGGAGCGGCTGGAAGCGGTGCTGGGACGGCGCATCGTCTCGGAAATGGGCCTGGAAGAGCATCTGCGCATGGCCATAGGCTTTGTGGGCGGCCGGTTCGTGGCCAACCCGCTGGCCCGCGGCGCCGGGATAACCATGTCGCTGGTCCGGGCAGACGGCCTGCTGATCATCCCGGAACACTCGCTCGGGTTTGAGCAGGGTGACACGGTAACCCTGGAGCTTTATCGCCCCGCGGCAGAGCTTAAACACAATCTCCTTGCCGCCGGCAGCCACGATTTGATTATCGACCTTTTGGCCACGGCGCTGAAAAGTAAAGATCCCCGGCTGGCGCTCTCTTCGGCCCACCTGGGCAGCATGGGGGGTATTTTTGCCGTGGACCGGGGCCAGGCCCACCTGGCCGGGGTCCACCTGTACGACCCGGAAACAGGCGATTACAATGTACCCTATATTCGCCGGCTGGCGACCAACAAAGAGCTCTGTCTGGTCAACCTGACCTACCGCATGCAGGGCTGGATCGTGCCCCCGGGCAACCCGGACGGGGTGGACGGTGTGGAAAGCCTGGTGCGGCAGAAGATCAGCTTTATCAACCGGCAGAAGGGTGCGGGGACGCGCCTGCTGCTGGACCACCTGCTAAAAGAGGCCGGCTTGCACACGTCAGACCTCTACGGCTACGAGCGGGAAGAGCATACCCACCTGAACGTGGCCGCCGCCGTGGCCGCCGGCACCGCCCGGGCCGGGCTGGGCATTCTTTCCGCCGCCCGGGCCTTTGGCCTCGATTTTGTCCCGGTGGCGGAAGAGCGCTACGATTTATTGATGAGTAAAGACTTTTATCACTCCCCGGCGGGACAAACCCTGCTGGAAATTATCACCGACAGATCATTCCAGGAACAGGTGGAGGCGCTGGGCGGGTACAGCATGCGCGAAGCGGGCCGGTTGATTGATCTTTAAAGGAGCATTTCTTTTGCCCGGATAAAAGCGCACCGGCACATAATTGCGGAAAAAGCTTGAGGAGGGATAGGCTGTGGCATTGATCGACTCTTACGGCAGAAAACACGATTACCTGCGTATTTCCGTAACAGACCGCTGCAACCTGCGCTGTATCTATTGCATGGGCGAGGCAGGGATAAAGCTGATCCCGCACCAGGAGATCCTGCGCTATGAAGAGATCCTGCAGGTGGTGGAAGCAGGAGCAGCGGCAGGCATCCGCAAGATCCGCCTGACCGGCGGCGAACCGCTGGTGCGCAAAGACCTGGCCACCCTGGTGGAGAAAATTGCCGGGGTTAAGGGCATCGAAGACCTGGCCATGACCACCAACGGGGTATTGCTGTCCCGCGAAGCACACCGGTTGAAGCAGGCCGGGCTGAAGCGGGTCAATATCAGCCTCGATTCCCTGGATCGGGAAAGATATAAGCGCATTACCCGTATCGGCGAACTGAAGCATGTTCTGGAAGGAATCGAAGCGGCCCTGCGCGAAGGGCTGGCTCCGGTCAAAATAAACATGGTTTTAATGAAGGGGCTTAATCACGACGAGGTGCCCGCCTTCCTGAAATTAACGGCTACACGGCCGCTGCATGTACGCTTTATCGAATATATGCCCATCGGCGATCATGACCGGGAGTACCGCCGGCACTACCTGCCCCTGGAGTATGTGCGTGAAACTGCGGCCCGGGCGGGGATGCCCCTAATCCCGGTTCCCTCCCCCGGCGGGGCCGGGCCGGCGGAAACATTTGCCATACCCGGAGCGCAGGGCACCGTGGGGCTAATCCGCCCCATCAGCCAGCATTTTTGCCATTCCTGCAACCGCCTGCGCCTGACCGCGGAAGGAAAGCTAAAAGCCTGCCTCTACTGGCAGGACGAGCACCCGGTGCGTCCGGCCCTGGGCGATCCGGCGAAGCTGCAGGCGCTATATCAAAAGGTACTGGATTTAAAAGCGCGGGAACACCACATGAGCCCGGGGCGCAAAAGCGGTCCGGTCAATCCAGGAGCCATGCGAACGATGTCGAAAACGGGCGGCTAGCCGTCCGGTAACTCCTCCCCCTTGATGGAGGAGGGCCGGGGTAGGGGTGAAGGTTATCGGACCCCCTCTCCCTAACCCTCTCCCACCAGGGGAGAGGGAACTGCCGCTGCCGCACTGAATTCCGTAGATGCAGACAACAGGCAGGTTAACCGGTCTCCTTCCTCCTCTTGATTGGAAGGACCCTGGTAAGGGAAGACAGAAGGGTAAAAGTACGTAGATTGAAAATTTCTGCTGCCGGAGTATACATAGATTAAGGAGGGAATCGGGTGGCACCGGTGACAATTAATCTGGTTTCGGCCCAGTCGGGTACCGGAAAAACGACCATTTTAGAAAAGCTTATACCCGAGCTTACGGGGCGCGGCCTCAAGGTAGCGGCGCTCAAGGGAGAAATCCATCACTACAACCTGGACCTGCCGGGCAAAGACACCTGGCGCTTCGCCCGGGCAGGCGCGATAGTAGCAGGGATGACCACCCCGGAAAAATATATTCTCATCGGCAGTGACCCGGTTCAGGGCGGCATGGCCGCGGCGCAACAGCTATTGCAGGATCTGGATCTCATTCTCGTGGAGGGGCACAAGAAAAGCGGCAACCCTAAAATCGAGGTAGTCCGGGGAGCGGTCAATCAAAAACCGTTGCTGCCCGATCACGTCATCGCCGTCATTACCGATGTGCCCAACCTGGCGGTGGAGGTGCCGGTGTTCCACCTGGAGGATATAAAAGGACTGGCCGCGTTTATTCTTGAACGTTTCTTTACCCCCGACAAAGACGGCCGAACCGCCGAGTTGACCCACTTTGACCCCTCGGGGCGGCCGCGTATGGTCGATGTTTCCGGCAAAGCGGAGACCCTGCGGGAAGCCTATGCCCGGGGTGAAATCGTGATGCAGCCGGAAACCCTGGCCCGGGTGAAAGAAGGAAAGATGGCCAAGGGCGACGTTCTGGGAGTGGCCCAGGTGGCGGCGATCATGGCGGTTAAAGAAACAGGGCGCCTCATCCCCATGGCCCACCCCCTCCAGGTTTCCGGCGTGGAAGTGGATTTTAACCTGGTGGAAGGCCGGGAGAGTAAAATCGAAATCGGGGTGCGGGTAAAGCTGACCGGGCGGACCGGCGTAGAGATGGAAGCGCTCACCGGGGTCAGCGTGGCCGCCCTGACCATATATGACATGTGCAAAGCCATTGACAAATCAATGGTCATTCAAAACATCCGCTTGATCGAAAAGAAAGGAGGCCGTTCCGGGCACTATCGCCGGGAACCATAACCATGGCCGAAATCATCGCCATTTGCACCAGCGCCAGGAAGGGCGAACGGAAGAAAAATATCGGGCAGGGACGACTGATAGCACACCAGGGCCTGGAAGGGGATGCCCACGCCGGCCATGACCACCGCCAGGTAAGTCTGCTGGCTATAGAAAGTATTGAAAAGATGATTGCCGCCGGGCTGAAAGTGGGCCCCGGCGATTTCGCGGAAAACCTGACCACAAGGGGAATCGATTTAGCCGGCCTACCCGTGGGCACACGCCTGCAGGCCGGAGCGGAGGCGGTGCTGCGCGTAACCCAGATCGGCAAAGAGTGCCACAACCGCTGCGCCATCTACTACCAGGCCGGCGACTGCGTGATGCCGCGGGAGGGCATCTTTGCGGAGGTGCTGCGGGGCGGCCCGCTGAAAGTGGGCGATACACTGCGGATCAGGCTGGCGTACCGCTTTGGCGTGCTCACCGCCAGCGACAAGGGCGCCGCCGGAGAACGGGAAGACAAAAGCGGGCCCGCCGCGGCTGAGTTTCTGGCCCCCTGGGGCGACGTGGTTGATACTGCCGTGGTGCCCGATGACCGTGCCTCCCTGAAGGCGGCCTTGAAGAAGATGGTTGCGGCGGGGCTGGACGCTGTCTTCACCACCGGAGGAACAGGCCTTTCCCCCAGGGATGTTACCCCCGAAGCGACCCTGGAGGTAGTGGACCGGCTTGTCCCGGGCCTGGCCGAAGCGATCCGCCGCGAAACGGCGGCGGTTACACCGCTGGCCATGCTTTCGCGGGGCGTGGCCGGTATCAGCGGCCGCACCCTCATCGTCAACCTGCCCGGCAGCCCCAAGGCGGTGCGGGAATGCCTGGCCGTGCTGGCCCCGGTTTTAGATCATGCCCTGGAGATCCTGACCGGGCGGGGCGGAGAGTGCGGCAGCCCGTAGGCTTCCTGGATTGCCCCGCAGGCTCTAGAGTTGTACCTTAGTTAACCTCACTCCCGCTGCCCTCGTTATCGCTCCATGGCCGGCGCCGCGGGCAGGGGCACGGTTTTAACTGGAGGATCCTTCGCTGCTGCTCCGGAGAATCGAGATAGCTTTTCTGGACAGCCTCGCCAGTGGCCAGGCGCCGGTCCAGCGGGCTGCGGTGGGCATAGCCCCGCCGCTCCATCTCGCGCACCAGCGCTTCATGCCTGGCATAAAGGGCCGTCAGTTTGCCAACCCAGCGCCTCGTTTCCGGATGCCGGCTGTAGCCTTCTTTCTTCTGGGTGAGGATGTTCCACAGCCCATGCAGTTCGCGGTGCTCTCCTAAAAGATGGTGGCGGCACAACTCACCCGGGTCAATATCCCAGATCCGCAACTTTAACCCTCCAGTAACAACCGTTAATTTTCGAAAACCCGGGCCCGCTCTGCCACTCAAGAGTGGTAAAACAATCCCGGCTTACTTCCACTTTTCCTGTTTCAGGATCGCTGCGCCACTGCGCTCCCCGCCATGACCGCTCGTTATACTTTTTGCCATGCAGATGAAGTTTGAATTTCGTGCAGTAATATCTTTGCCGAATTAACCGGAATGGATGATCACGGAAAAAAATCAGGGCCGCAGGCGGCAGTGATTTGCTGGTCGGCTTTTACGACTGCTTGATGAGCGAAACGTATTACCCCTCTACCTATCCCCGGATGGACAATTTCTGTTGGCGATAATCACCGGCAGCGCTTTCCAAAAGCCGGTGAGCACAAATTAATTAGGGGCCAGCAGCGGCCCCCATTGATTAGAATTTTTTTTAGATTGTGAGCTGAGAAGCTATTCTTTCAAGGCACTGAGAATAGAGCGCAGGCGCTCGCGGTAGCCGGCGTTTTCAATAACCGTGCCGGTAACCACAATGTCCGCCCCGGCCTGGCGCACCCGGCGGGCGTCGATGGCGGTGCGGATGCCGCCGCCCACGATAAGCGGTATGGAAATTTCCCGTTTAACCGCGCGGATCATCCCGGCAGGCACCGGTTGAGCCGCACCGTTTCCGGCTTCAAGGTAAACGAAATCCATACCCATAAATTCAGCCGCCAGGGCATAACCGATGGCTTTCCAGAAGTTATCCCGGGAGACCAGTTCAGCTTCGCCCAGCTCGGCAATTTTCATCCCCGGTTCGACCATGATATAACCGGCGGAGATAGTTTCCACTTCGAGGCGTTTTAACACCAGGGCAATTTTGGCGTGAGCACCGCTAATAAAATGGGGATTGCTTGAATTGAGCATGCTTAAAAACAGAAAAGCGTCAAGGTTTAAACTCAAAGATTCGGTTCCAGCCGGGTAGAACAGGACGGGAATTGAAGTCCGCTGTTTAACCACATCCACTGTTTCGACCAGGGCTCTCTGGGTAATATTGGCGGAGCCGCCCAAAAAGATTAGATCGCTGCCCACTTCCTGGGCTGTTTCGGCCAGGCGGCCGGCAGCCTCCGGGACCTGGCGGGAAGGATCAATTAAAGTGATGTGAACGGCGCCTTGCGCCAGTTTATTATTTAAATACTCTTTGACTTTCATTTAATTCAAAACCTTTTTATTAATTATACTTTATCGCTATTACCTAAAATTATAAATCAGACCCGGCACTTTGACAACAGCTAAGTTTTACCGTAATTAGCTCCAGGGTGCCACCACGCCCCATTTGCCGGGCTAGAGGGCTTCATAAAGCCTGCCGCTATCCTGCACGCATATCCGCGCCTTCTGCAGCATTAGCTGCAAGTGTTTTTCGATCATATTTCCCTCAAAGAAACGAAACAGATGCTCCGGGTAGGGATGGCGGCCGTAAATAAGCTTGAGGTCAATGAGCTGCTCCAGGGTCTTCGGGCCGCCTGTTAAAGCCTGGTAAAGTTTCTCTTCCCGCTGCTGGATCACGGCGGCATACCCGGCCAGGCACCGGTCCAGGCCGTCCCTTACGGGACTGCTGTGGCTGGTTAAAAGGAGCGCCGGTTTTAAACTGCGCAGGCGCTGAATTGATTTCAAAAAGCTGGCCGGATCCGAGGTGGGGTTGCCATACCACGGTCCAAAAGAGGTAAGATCGATATCCGCTGCGAAAACCGTTTCATATTCTTCAATGAGAAAGGCGCAATGACCGGGGGTATGACCGGGAGTATGAAGCACCTGCACGGTCATAGTCCCCAGGTCGAACCGCATCCCATCTTCGATGGATCCGGCCAAACTTGTCGCCGTAAAGCCGCTTTGCCTGACCAGCTTCCAGTAATCTGCACCGCAGAAACGGCCCAGTCCGCTCAGTTCCAAAAAGCCTTCCAGGCTTTGGACTCCCGGCGCATCCAGCGGGTGGATTTTAAAAGCGGCATCGGCAAAGAGATGGTTGCCCATAACGTGATCACGGTGGTAATGGCTCAAGAGAACCAGCTCCACCCGGCCGGACAGGGGAGCCAGGCCGGAACCGGCACCGGTATCTATAAGCAGGTTTGGATCTCCCTCAAGGAATAATGAGTGAGCGAAAGGGAAACGGCCCTTATTTTCAGCCTTAACCAGCCAGACCCCGGGCAGTATCTGTTCCATATATATTCTCAACTCCTGCTGATTATGTTTTCCAGCTACTCCGTTTGCCAACAATGCATAATGAGGCTGGCATCCGACAGGCAAAAACGGTAGGGTACTTCTCTCCGGGTAGATGCAGCAATCCGGGACAATTGAAGTCTAATCTGTTGAGGTTTATTTTTTTATGGCATGCATCCCCTGTAAAAACAGCAAAAAGAAAACCATTGGTATTACAGCATAACCTGCGTTAGCTTTATCGCCGGTATAAATAACGTAGATTGCTCCACAGATTGTTAATACTGCAAAAATAACTGACAATAATTTTGTTATTTTCAATCTTTACTCGCCCTGTTCAGATGGAGTATTTTCAATCAACGACGATAATCGTACTTAAACATTTCCGATTCCATTTTGCCGTAGTCTTACCATTAGATGCTTTTATATTTGTTTCCAAACTTATTGACAACAAATTCCTTGAATGCTTTAAGATTATCAATATCTTTTTTTCTTACCAGGGACGCTTGATTTATGGTTAAATAAAAAATAAAATAATCTTTACTTTCCAGTAGAGTATAAAATTGACTATACTTTAACTCACCCGTAGACTTAAGCTCCTTATTCTCAAAAACAATCCGGTCGTCATAAAACTTTAAAGTATTAATGCTATCAAAGGCACCGGTTTGATCTGTTTTTATTCGTTGTGCCTTTCTCATTTCAACTTTAAATACAACAACAGCTATGGCCAGAGCAAACAAAGCAATCCAGCTGATGATCAGCTTAGTGAAATCTAAATTACCACTATCAAAACTTACTATTATGCTTGCAGCCAAAGAGATTAACCCCAGCAAAGGGATTACAGCTTTATTTTTTCTGAAGGCTGCTATGTATAAAAATTTCCGGTAATCTTCCTTTGACATTGTTGTATTAATAATGATTTCAGGTTGTTCCACAGTATCCCCCCTACTCAATTATAACGGTTTTCCACACATTTTTCTAACGATTGTGGCCTGCAGGCGAGGGATGACAGCTGCGCCCGCACCAATTGTTTTTTACACATAAAAAACCGCCAAAGGGAATTAACCAACGGCGGTTTATTGAACTGGCAAGCAAATTTTTAAGTTTGAACAAAACTGGAGTGTAAATAAGGCACCCAGGTTGTTTAACGCTTGGAAAACTGGGGCGCGCGGCGGGCCTTTTTCAAGCCGTATTTTTTACGCTCTTTCATGCGCGGATCCCTGGTCAGGTAACCATTTTTCTTTAATACTGGACGGTATTCGCTGTCAGCCTGGAGTAGAGCCCTGGCGATGCCGTGGCGGATGGCCCCGGCCTGTCCGGAATAACCGCCGCCCTCCACCCTGGCAATAACATCAAACCGGTCCAGCGTAGCCGTTGCGGTCAGCGGCTGGCGCACAATCAACTTCAAGGATTCCAGGCCAAAATACTGATCCATCGGTTTGCCGTTTATGATAACCTTGCCTTCACCTGGAACCATGCGAACCCTGGCCACAGATTTCTTACGGCGTCCGGTGCCCATATATTGCACTAAACTCAAGATGCAGGGCCTCCTTTCTCTACAGGTTGCGGCCCTTCCGCCCACATCAAGGGCTGCTGCGCCTCGTGGGGGTGTTGCTTATCGCGATAAACCCTTAATTTTTTAAGCATGGCGCGGCCCAACCGGTTATGGGGCAGCATCCCTTTGATGGCAATATAAACAGCCCGTTCCGGTTTCTCCGCCAGCAAAGTGGCGTAATCGGTCTTTTTCAGGCCGCCGGGATAACCGGAATGGCGGTAGTGATACTTTTGCCGTAGCTTGTTACCTGTTAGTGTAACCTTGGAAGCATTAAGCACAATAACATGGTCACCGGTATCGATAGGGGGGGTGTAAATGGCTTTATGTTTTCCTCTGAGCAACCTGGCCGCCTCAACCGCGACCCGGCCCAAAGGCCGGCCTGCCGCATCGATAATATACCATTTGCGCTCAATGTCCCGGGGTTTGGCCATATAGGTGGTATGCATTTCTTACCTCCACTTCCTCCAATCAGTCACAAATATCATTGTAATATACGGGTTGGGCAGTGTCAAGGAAAAACTGCGTATTTTGTACCTTTATATCGCAAAATTTATTCGTAGATCACCTGCTCCAGGCAAAGGCCGTGCGGCGGCGCGGCAGGACTGGCGGCAGCCGGGCAGCAGCCCTCCAGGGCGGCGGCCAGATCTTTTACCGCCAGCTTGCCCTGGCCCAGCTTAAGCAGGCTGCCGGTGAGCAGGCGCACCATCTTGTATAGGAAGCCGTCCCCCTCGAACCGGAGCTTGAGCAATTGTATGCGGGGCAGATCTTGCAGCTCGACCCGGTAAAGGGTGCGCACCGTGTCGCGCACGGTGCTGCCCGCGGCCTGGAAAGCGGCAAAATCGTGCCTGCCCTGGAGAAGCTTTGCCCCTGCCCGCATGGCTTCCAGGTCCAGGGCGGCAGGGAAATGATAGCTGTAAAGGCGCAGCAGGACCTGGGGATATGGCGCCCGATCTATGGTGTAGCAGTAGATTTTTCTTTTGGCCTGAAAGCGGGCATGAAAATCCGCGGGGACCGCTTCGGCCCCGGTGATGACAATATCGCCGGGCAAAACGGCATTCAGGGCGGCAGGCAGATTGCTTACGGCTATATGGAAAGGGGCCTCGTAGTGGGCCGCCTGCCCCCGGGCATGTACTCCGGCATCGGTGCGCCCGGCGCCGGTAACGCGCACAGGCTGCTTGTAAATAACGGCCAGTGCCTTCTCCAGCTCGCCCTGGATGGTCGGCGCGTTATCCTGGATCTGAAACCCGCTGTAGCGCGTCCCGTCATAGCTGATGTGCAGCTTGATTTTGTTCACCGGTCCATCTCCTGTTTACAAATTGTTAGACTACTTAAATTAACGGTTATTTAGCCTCTCTCCCCGGCTCTTTCCCACCAGGGAGAGGGAAATGACCGGGCAGGGCGGCCATAATTACCAGCCTTGAATAAGGATATATTTTAATGCCTCAAGCTTTAATCGGCTATATCCTCGCCACAATGATCACGACCAGGATAGCAATGCTAAAAAGCAGCACTACCCAGTCGCGGAAGGAAGCTTTGCTTTCATGCAGCCGGGTGCGGCGGGCGCCGAGGCGGTAACCGCGGGCTTCCATGGCCAGGGCCAGTTCGTCGGCCCGGCGAAAGGCGCTGACAAAGAGGGGGACGATTAAAGGAATGAGGTTGCGCGCTTTGCGCCAAAGGTTACCGCTTTCAAAATCGGCGCCCCGGGAGATCTGGGCGCGCATAAGGCGCTGGCTTTCCTCCATTAACGTGGGGACAAAACGCAGGGCAATGGTCATGATCATGGCTATCTCGGACACAGGGAGGCGAACCAGTTGAAACGGCTTTAAAAAGAATTCGAGCCCATGGGTCAGGGAAAGGGGGGTGGTAGTAAGAGTGACCAGCAGGGTGGCCATGACCAGGCCGATCAGGCGGGCCACGACAAACAAGCCTTGGCTAACTCCGGCCTGTTCCACGGTCACCGGCCCCAGGCGCAGCAGAACCACACCGCCCTTGGTAAAAAAGAAATAGATCAGTAAGGTAAACAAAACTATATACATGACCGGGCGCAGGCCGCGCAACAGGTAACGGAAGGGCACCCGGGCCACGGCCAGAAGCAGGATCAATAGCAGCAGGGCCGCTGCCATGCCGCCACCAGTTTTTAACCAGAACAGGGCCATAATGAAGATGAGCAGCGACAGCAGCTTGAACCGCGCATCGAGGCGGTGCAGCAGTGAACTACCCGGTAAGTAATGGCCCAGGGTGATGCTGCGGCTCATGGTTCTTCACCCCGCCCAAACCAGTTATTGATGGCCCGGCGGGCCTGCTCCAGGGAAAAGACCGCCCCCGGAACAGGCGCACCCTGTGCATTCAGCTCGTTCATCAGGCAGGTCACCGGTGGCAGGGCCAGCCCCAGGCGCTGCAACTCCTCACCCTGGCTAAACACCTCTTCAGGTGTTCCGGCCAAAGCCAGCCGCCCGCCGCTCAAGACCAGGCATTGATCAGCCAGTGCCGCCACGTCCTCCGGGTGATGCGTGACAATGAGCACGGTCAACTTTTCCCGGCGATTCAAGCGTGATAACAGAGAAAAAAGATGCCGCCGCCCTCCCGGGTCCAGCCCGGCGGTCGGTTCATCCAGTATCAACACCTTGGGCTGCAGGGCCAGGACAGAAGCAATAGCCACCAGCCGCTTTTGCCCGGAACTGAGATGAAACGGTGAACGTTTCTGCAGGTTTTTCCCCTCCAGCCCAACCAGTTCCAGCGACCATTGCACCCGTTCTTTTACTTGCTCTTCATTTAGGCCGAGGTTGCGAGGCGCAAAAGCAATCTCGTCGAAAACTGATTCGGCAAAAAACTGCTGCTCGGGCATCTGGAACACCAGCCCCACCTGCCGCCTTAGCGCCAGCAGCTCCGCACGGTCATTGCCGAGCGGCCGCCCGTCAACGAGGACGCGGCCAGAAGTAGGCTTAAGCAGTCCGTTTAAATGCTGAATCAAGGTGGACTTCCCTGAGCCCGAAGGTCCAAGCAGAGCGTTAAAGCTGCCCGGCTCAATATCTATGGTCACCCCTTTTAACGCTGCGGTGGCAAAAGGGGTCCCGGGCATGTAGATATAAGTCAGGTTTTCTGTGCCAAGGCGCATAGAGCTCCGCTCAACTCCCGCATATGGATGATCTCCCCATTTAAGGCAAAACCGTCCTGCCGCAGTAAAGCAGCCAGTTCGGCGGCCATGGTCCCCTGCAACTCCAACCGGTGCAACAGAGAAAGGCGGCTTAATAACTGCCGGGGGGGGCCGTCCCCCACGATTGTGCCCCGGTCCATAACCACGATCCGTCCAGCCAGGGCCGCTTCCTCGGGGAAATGGGTCACATGGATGACGGTGATATTCCGTTCCCGATTTAGTTTATGAACCGCGGCCAGGACTTCCTGCTGGCCGGCAGGATCAAGCATGGCTGTAGGCTCGTCCATGAGCAGGCAGCGGGAGCGCATGGCCAGAACACCGGCGATGGCCACTCTTTGTTTTTCGCCGCCGGACAAAAGGTGAGGCGGGTGCTGCTCCAGGCCGGTGAGACCAAGAATGTGCAGGGCTTCCGCCACCCGCTCGCGAATTACCGGTGAGGGCAAGGCCAGGTTTTCCAGGCCAAAAGCGATGTCTTCTTCCACCGTGGTGGCCACCAACTGGTTGTCAGGGTTCTGGAAAATCATGCCACATTGCCGACGTATCTCCGGAAAGTTGGCCTCGTCGGCCGTAGACAGGCCTGAAACGGTCACGCTGCCGGCGGATGGAAGCAAAAGGGCGTTTATATGCTTTAGCAGAGTGGTTTTCCCGGAGCCATTGGGCCCGATTATGGCCACATATTCCCCCTGCCTTATTTCCAGATCGATCCCGTCCAGGGCTTCGATCGTTTCCCCGCCTTCGGTTTCATAGCGATAGTGCAACCCCTCAATTTTGATAAATGGGCTCTGTTCAACTTTATGGTGATTATCCAAGGCATCAACCTCCGCTGCCCTCAAGGGCACGGTGTACAGCGTAATTTTGAACCGGCAATTACGGGCGCAGCGCGCTGCGCCCCTGCGGCAAAGCCCTGCATTTCCCGGGCTTTAATTCTGTATCCTGTCTCGTGCCAATCCCCTGTCTCCTGCTCCCCCTCCCCGGCCCTCCCCCACCAGGGGGGAGAGAGTTTAATTTCCCGGCTTTCATCTTTTCTTCTGACTTCTGGCTTCCCTTGGCCCGCCCCAAGCCTACTTTCAGGTTTCTCCTGTATCCTCTATACTGAATACTGTATACTGAATACTGACTCCTCTATTCTGCTTCCAGAAAGCAATGCCCCCGCATATTCATGCGAAGGGCAGCCATGGGGAAGGGTAAATTTAAAAGAGCATGCACCAGGTTACTACTTTACCAGTTCAAGGATGACCATGGGTGCTGAATCACCGCGCCGCGGCCCGATGGGCACCATACGGGTGTAACCGCCTTCACGGCCCTCAAACTTAGGGCCGATTTTTTCAAACAATTTTGTAACCACGTCTTCACTTAATAGAAAAGCGAGAGCCTGGCGGCGTGCATGCAAATCGCCCCGCTTGGCCAGCGTGATCATCTTCTCGGCAATGGGACGGATGGCTTTGGCTTTGGCCGTAGTAGTTTCAATGCGCCCCGTATCCAAAAGCGAGGTGACCTGGCCGCGCAACAAAGCCCGCCTGGGCCCGCTTTTCCGGCCCAGCTTCTGATATGCCATCTTCATTCCTCCTTACAGCAATTACTCCCCGCTCCTGTTCAGTCCGAAGCCAAGCTCATTTAGTTTCTGCTCGACTTCTTCCAGGGATTTCTTGCCCAGATTGCGTACTTTCATCATTTCTTCTTCGGTCTTGCGGACCAGTTCCCCGACGGTATTAATACCGGCTCGCTTCAGGCAGTTGTAAGAGCGTACAGACAGATCCAGTTCCTCGATGGTCATATCCAGGAGTCTTTCTTTATCCTCTTCCTGGCGATCCGAGGTGATCTCCACTTCGTCGACCTGTTCGGTCAGGTTGACAAAGAGGGCAATATGCTTGTTTAAAATCTTCGCCGCCAGGGATACCGCTTCGTCCGGCTTGACGCTTCCGTCAGTCCAAACTTCCAGGGTCAGTTTGTCATAATCGGTAACCTGGCCGACGCGGGTGTTTTCCACCTGGTAGTTTACCTTGCGAATCGGCGAAAAGATGGAATCTACCGGAATTACGCCGATGGGCTGGTGCGGCTGCTTGTTCCGCTCCGCGGGCACATAACCCCGGTTATTAACCGCCGTCAGCTCCATGTAGATGCGGGCATCCTCTTCCAGGGTACAAATAGGCAGATCGGGGTTTAAGATTTCCACTTCCGCCGGCGCTTTGATGTCACGGGCCCTGACCACACCAGGCTTATCGGTATCCAGAATCAAGGTCTGCGGCTCGTTGCTGTGAATCTTCATGGACAGGTTTTTCAGGTTAAGGATAATCTCAATGGTATCCTCAAGCACTCCGGGCAGCGTCGAAAACTCATGCAAAGCTCCATCAAACCTGACACTGGTGACCGCGGCGCCGGGCAGTGAAGATAAAAGGATCCGGCGCAGGGCGTTGCCCAGAGTTATGCCGTAGCCCCGCTCCAGCGGTTCGACGACGAACTTGCCGTAGCCGTTTTGTTCGTCTTTTTCCACATACTCAATTTTAGGCTTTTCAATCTCGATCATCATGGGTCCCTGTATACCCTCCTCGGTAAGGTTATTGAGGGTTGTTACCGCTTACCGGGAATAAAGTTCGACAATGAGGTGCTCGGTCAGAGGCACATCAATTTCCTCCCGCTTCGGCACCCGCAGTACTCTGCCTTCCAATTTTTCAAAATCAACTTTCAGCCAGTCTACAATACCCTGCTGATCCCGCGATTCGACTATCTGTTTAAACACGGGCTCTTTTTTACTTTTCTCCCGGACGGCAATGACGTCTCCGGGGCGGGTCAGATACGAGGGAATATCAACTTTACGGCCGTTCACCTCAAAATGGCCGTGATTGATCAACTGGCGCGCTTCCGGCCGGGAACGGCCCAGGCCGAGGCGGTAGACAACATTGTCCAGCCTGCTCTCTAAAAGCTGTAGCAAAATTTCACCGGTTACACCTTTGCGCCGGTCTGCTTCTTTAAAGTAACGCCTGAACTGCCTCTCCATGACTCCGTAAATGCGCTTTGCTTTCTGTTTTTCCCTCAGCTGCTGCCCGTATTCGGAAAACTTCTGGCGGGCCTGGCCGTGCTCTCCGGGCGGGTAATTGTGTTTAACCACGCTGCATTTATCGGAATAACAGCGGTCCCCTTTCAGGTACAGCTTCATTCTTTCCCTGCGGCATAAGCGGCAAACTGCTCCTCTATAGCGTGCCATCGTATTCTTAGCTACACCTCCCGTTTGTAAGTTTAAGGCTTAGACCCTCCGCCACTTGGGTGGACGGCAGCCGTTATGCGGAATCGGGGTAACGTCTTTAATCATATTCACTTCCAGCCCTGCTGCCTGCAGCGAGCGTATAGCCGCTTCCCGGCCTGCTCCGGGCCCCTTGACCAAAACTTCGACCTGGCGCATACCATGTTCCATGGCTGTCCGTGCTGCCGCTTCAGCAGCCAGCTGGGCAGCAAACGGCGTCGACTTCCGGGAGCCTTTAAAGCCTACGTTTCCAGCGCTGGACCAGGAGATGCCGTTGCCGTTCACATCGGTAATGGTAATAATTGTATTATTAAAGGTCGATTTGATATGGGCGACCCCGCGTTCAACATTTTTACGTTCACGCCTCTTGGAGGAGGCTCCTTTCTTCTTGACCAAGTTTATGGTCTCCTCCCTTCTTTTTAATTTTTTTAGTAGGGTGCGGCTACTCTTCCATATTCTAAAGCAGCACCACCCCTACCGGCTCATGCCATGGAAAGCACACTGCACCCAGGCAGGAATACGGCTGAGGAGATAATTCGTGCTTCCTCTCCGGTGGCGCCTCTGTTTGGCCACTACCGGCTGCTGATGATCATTTTTTCCGGCGGACGCCGACGGTCTTGGCCGGTCCTTTGCGAGTCCGGGCGTTATTTTTGGTATTCTGGCCCCGCACAGGCAGGCCGCGGCGGTGGCGTATACCGCGGTAGCAGCCGATCTCCACCAGTCGTTTGATGTTCATGGCCACTTCCCGGCGCAGGTCACCTTCGACCTTATAATTCTTATCGATAAATTCCCGTAAGCGGCTGATTTCATCTTCAGTTAAATCGCGCACACGGGTATCAGGGTTTACTCCGGTATTCTCCAGGATTGTGGCGGCCCGGGCACGGCCAATTCCGTAAATATAACTGAGCGCAATCTCCACCCTTTTTTCCCGCGGCAAGTCAACTCCGGCAATTCTTGCCAATGTTTTACACCTCCTTCATCATGATCACCCGGTTGATAAACCAAAAAAAGCTAAACAAAGATATATTTCCCTTGGCCAAAGGCTACTATTCTTAGCCCTGCCGCTGTTTATGCTTGGGGTTCTGGCAAATTATTACTACTTTGCCCTTCCGGCGAATAATCTTACATTTTTCGCACATCGGTTTGACTGAGGGCCTCACCTTCATCTTTTGCCGCCTCCTTATTTATAGCGATAGGTAATCCGCCCCCGGGTAAGATCATATGGAGATAGCTCAACTAACACCCGGTCGCCGGGGAGTATTCGGATAAAGTTCATACGTATCTTTCCGGAAACATGAGCCAGCACCTTAAGACCGTTTTTCAACTCGACCCGGAACATGGCGTTCGGAAGTGGTTCAATAACCGTTCCTTCTACCTCGACAACATCCTTCTTCTTGGTCATCGGTTTTTAAACCTCCTGTCTTGAAACGTCATCCCGCGGCGCCAGCTCTTTAATTAATCTAACCACCTGGCTGTCGGTGAGCTTTTGCGCATTTAATAAATCTAGAATATCGGCCCGGCGGTTGTATCTCTGGAGATGAGCGATGTTCTTCTTTTTCAGCCGGCTTAAAGGACGGCTGCGCCCGTTGGCCAGCAGCACGTAACGCGGCCCCAGCACCTCGATCACCAGATAATGTTCGCCTTTGTCCCGGCCTGCCAGCGAGCGAACCAGCTGCCCGGGCTTATATTCATCCATCATACCACCCCTTTACACTAGAGCACGGTCAGGATTTCCGGACCGTCTTCCCCAAGGGCTACGGTATGTTCAAAATGGGCGGATAGGCTGCGATCTTTGGTAACCACGGTCCACTGATCTGGTAATACTTCAACCTCCCAACCGCCGGCATTGACCATCGGTTCGATGGCCAAAACCATACCCTTCTGAAGCACGGGGCCCCGGCCCGGAGGGCCGAAGTTGGGCACCTGGGGATCCTCGTGCATTTCGATGCCGATACCGTGGCCGACATAATCGCGTACTACCGAAAACCGGTTCAGCGTGACGTATGATTCCACCGCATGCGAAATATCCGAGAGGCGGCCTCCCACCCGCATCGCCTTAATGGCCTCGTAAAGGGATTGCCTGGTTACCTCGATTAACCTGGCCGCCAGGGGTGAGATTTCTCCGACGGCAAAAGTTGCGGCCGCGTCACCATAGTAGCCATGAAGGCGTACACCCACATCAATGCTGATTATATCGCCCTCTTTAAGCTTACGCAACCCCGGAATGCCATGCACTACCTCCTCATTAATGGAAGCACAAATGGAGGCAGGAAAATTATGGTACCCCAGGAAAGCAGGCTCAGCACCGGCTTTACGAATAAGCTGCTCGGCCTTTTTATCCAGGGCGGCAGTGGTTATTCCCGCCCTGACCATTTGCTTCATTTCCTGAAGCACTGCAGCGGCAATACGCCCCGCCCGCCGCATCGCCTCTATTTCACCGGGAGATTTAATTCTGATCATAAGCCACCTATTTCATAAAGCCCCGATAGCTGCGCATGAGCATATGGCTTTCTATTTGTTTGGCCGTTTCCAGAACCACGCCAACAACGATAATCAAACCTGTCCCAGTAAAGATCAACCGCATCCCGGTAAAGCGCTGTAGAAGAACGGGGAAGACAGCGATAAAGGCCAGGGCAAAGGCTCCCACCGTGGTCAGCCGCGAAGTTACCTTGCCCAGGTATTCCGCCGTGGGGCGGCCCGGACGCAACCCGGGAATAAAGCCGCCGTATTTTTTAATATTGCCCGCTATTTGAAACGGGTCGAACTGCACGGCCGTATAAAAGTAGGCAAAGGCGATAATCAAAATCACGTATAAGCCCAGGTGGAGATTTGAGCCCCATTCCAGCGCTTTGGCTACCTTTTCAGCCCAGGGATGCTGGATAAAACTGGCGATAGTCTGGGGAAAGGTTAGAATGACCGAGGCGAAAATGACCGGAATCACCCCGGACTGGTTTACTTTCATGGGGATATGGGTGGCCTGGCCGCCGTACATTTTACGGCCTACGATCCGCTTGCTGTACTGCACATTGATCCGGCGCTGCCCCTGGTCCAGGGCGATAATCCCCACAATTAAGGCCAGCATTAAAATCACGACCAGCAAAATAATATAAAAAGTAATCTGCCCGAAACGATACTGCTCCGCCACGGTAGCCACGCCATACGGGAACCCGGCCACAATCCCGGCAAAGATGATCAGAGAAATACCGTTGCCGATCCCTTTTTCATTGATCAGCTCGCCCATCCACATTAAAAAAGCGGTTCCCGCGGTAAGCGAAATGATAATCGTAAAAAAGGTGATAAAGCTTCTGTCCAAGATGGCCGTCCGTCCAATTAGCGAGGAAAGGCCAATCCCCTGGATCAGGGCAATGACCACAGTGCCATAGCGGGTAAGCTGCGACAACTTTTTCCGCCCTTCCGGGCCTTCCTGGCTCCACTCTTTGAACTTGGGGATGACGATGGTCAGCAGGTTCATAATAATGGAGGCGTTGATATAAGGCATAATCCCCAGCGCAAAGATAGTGAAGTTCGAAAGGCTGTTCCCCCCGAGGATGTTGAGAAAGCCAAAAATGTTATCTCCCTGGAACAGCTCGGCCAGAGCGCTCGGATCGACTCCGGGCACCGGTATAGCTGAACCTACCCGAAAGACAATAAACATGGCCAGAGTAAACAGGATTCTCTGTCTCAGCTCTTTGATGCGCCAGGCCGTACTAACTGTTTCAAACAAAATTAGATCACCTCAGCTTTCCCGCCGGCGGCTTCTATCTTGGCCCGGGCCTGCTCGCTGAAGCTGTGCGCTCTGATCACCAGCTTGCAGTGCAAATCTCCGTTTGCCAGGACTTTAAGCGGGTCTTTAAGGGTTTTGATTATACCCTCACGATGCAGTAACTCCGGTGTAACCACTGTATCGTCGCTAAAGCGGTTTAGCGCCTTTAGATTGACGATAACCCATTTCTGCCTGGAGATATTGGTAAAACCGCGCTTGGGCAGGCGCTGGAAAAGCGGCATCTGGCCTCCTTCAAATGCGCGGCGAGTTTTAAAACCGGAGCGTGATTTCTGGCCTTTCTGCCCTCTTCCCGCGGTTTTGCCCAGGCCCGAGGCCTTACCCCTTCCTTTTCGCTTGGCTTCTGTTCTCGCCCCTTCAGGAGGGCTTAATTCATGCAGGCGCAACAACCGCACCTCCCTCTTTATAAAAGTTACTTGCTTTCAACTACATCAACCATAAAACGCACTGCTCTGATCATACCCCGGATTGCCGGCCCATCGTCGTGCTGCACAGTCTGGCCGATTTTTCTCAGCCCCAGGGCGCGCAGGGTGCGGCGCTGCCCCGGTTGACAGGATATGGGGCTTTTGATCAGTTTAATCTGCAACTTGTTGGCCATCGCTTAACCCTCTCCTTACCCCAGCAACTGGTCTACTTCCACGCCACGCATGGCGCTGACTTCTTCGGCCTTGCGCATTGACTTCAACCCGGCCATGGTGGCGTCGATCATATTTTTAGCATTGGATGAACCCAGAGATTTAGTCAAAATATCCCTGATCCCGGCCAGCTCCAGGACCGCCCGGACCGGTCCCCCGGCGATCACGCCGGTTCCCTCCGAAGCAGGCTTCATTAAGACCCGGCCGGCACCGCATCGACCCACCACCGGGTGAGGGATGGTGGTTCCCACTATGGGCACACGGATCAGGTTTTTCTTGGCATCTTCAATACCCTTGCGAATGGCTTCGGGGACTTCTCCGGCTTTACCGAGGCCGGCGCCGACCACACCGTTCTGGTCACCAACAACTACGAGTGCACTGAAGCTGAACCGGCGCCCCCCTTTTACCACCTTGGCCACCCGGTTTACTTTAACGACCTTTTCGACGAGCTCTTGGGACGGTTCAATGTGCGACACCTTGGCCATCCCCCCTTTCTAAAATTTTAAACCATTTTCCCGGGCCGCTTCGGCCAGCGCTTTAACACGGCCGTGAAAAATATAGCCGCCCCGGTCAAAAACCACTTCAGTAATCCCTTTATCCAGGGCCCGCCGGGCCAGCAGCTCGCCTACTTTTTGAGCGGCTTCCCTGTTGCCCCCATGACGCAGTTGCTCTCGCAGCCCGGGATCAAGGGAGGAGGCGGCGACAAGGGTCCGGCCGGCCAGGTCGTCTATGACCTGGGCATAGATATGCCGGCTGCTCCGGAATACGTTTAATCGTGGCCTTTCCGGTGAGCCGCTGACTTTTCTGCGGACCCGCCGGTGCCGCCGTTTTCTCAGTTCATTGCGCGATTGTTTTTTGATCATCTTTCTAAAACCTCCCGGCTGCTACTTGCCCGCTTTGCCCACTTTACGGCGGACCATTTCGTTTTCGTAACGGATACCCTTACCCTTATAAGGCTCCGGGGGATAGACTTTGCGAATTACAGCGGCAAAGTTGCCCACCTGCTGCTTGTCAATTCCTTTGATGATAATTTTGGTATTGCTGGGCACTTCAATCTCCATATTTTGTTCCGGCTCAAAAACCACCGGATGGGAAAAGCCGATATTCAATACCAGATTGTTGCCCTGCTTGGCGGCCCGGTAACCGACGCCGACCAGCTCCAGGGTGCGGGAAAACCCTTCGGTAACACCCACGATCATATTGTCGATAAGAGTCCGGGTCAATCCGTGCATGGCCCGGTGCCGCGGGCTGTCCGAAGTACGTTTTACTAAAAGCATGCCCTCTTCCTGTTCAACGGAAATCTCGGGGGGCAGTTGTCGGGAAAGCTCCCCTTTCGGGCCTTTGACGGTGATTATATGGCCATCAAGCTGTACCTGAACTCCCGGGGGTACGCTGATGGGTTTTCTACCGGTGCGAGACATTATCGGCAAACCTCCTCACTACAGCTACCAGATATAACAAAGGACCTCTCCGCCACAACCGATTTTTCTGGCCTCCCGGTCGGTCATTACCCCCCGCGAGGTGGATATGATGGCAATCCCTAAGCCGCCCAGCACCTTGGGGAGCTCATCTTTATTGACATATACCCTCAATCCCGGTTTGCTAATCCGCTTTAAACCGCTGATGATACGCTGGTTATTTTGCCCGTACTTCAAATGGATACGGATAATACCCTGTTTTTGATCCTTGATAACCTCATAGTCCTTGATAAAACCTTCCTGCTTCAGTATTTCGGCGATGGAGCGCTTCAGGTTGGAAGCGGGAATCTGCACGGTACTGTGGCGGACCATGTTGGCGTTGCGGATCCGGGTAAGCATATCGGCAATCGGATCAGTCATCATCAGGTAAAAACCTCCTTTCTTCCTTTCACCATCTACCAGCTGGCTTTCTTCACGCCAGGTATTTTACCTTCATTGGCTAGATGACGAAAGCAAAGGCGGCACATGCCAAACTTGCGCAGGTACCCCCGGGGACGGCCGCAAAGGCGGCAACGGTGGTAACGGCGCACACTGAACTTGGGAGTACGCTTTGCCTTGGCGATCATTGATTTCTTGGCCATCCTGTTCCTCCTTCAACTTGTGCGAATGCCGTTAGACCGGTTTTAAGCGGCTCTAAAAGGCATCCCCATCCGGGTTAATAATTCTCTTGCTTCCTCATCCGTTTTCGCAGTGGTGACAATAACAATATCCATGCCCAGAATCTTTTCCACTTTACTGTAATCTATTTCCGGAAAAATAATTTGCTCTCTTATGCCCAGGGTAAAATTGCCGCGGCCGTCGAAGGAACGGGGCGAAACACCCCTGAAGTCCCGCACCCGGGGCAGAGCCACGTTAAAGAGCTTATCTAGAAAATCATACATGCGGACACCGCGCAAAGTTACCTTGCAGCCAATGGACATGCCTTCGCGCAGCTTGAAACTGGCTACGGAGATGCGGGCTTTGGTAATAATCGCTTTTTGCCCGGTAATGGCGGCCAGATCTTTGGCGGCGGCTTCCAGCAATTTAGGATTATCTTTTCCTTCGCCTAGACCCATATTGATCACTACTTTTTCAATCCGGGGAGCCTGGTAGACATTTTTGTACTTAAAGTGCTCCACGAGGGCAGGCCTGATTTCTTGTTCATACTTTTCTTTGAGACGTGACATGATCAAACTCGACCCTCCTTACTTATCCAGTGATTCCCCGCATTTTTTACAGGCGCGCACGCGCCGCCCATCGGCCAGCACTTTCTTGCCAACCCGGGTCGGCTTATTGCAGGCCGGACAGATCAGCATAACTTTAGAATGGGCCAATGCTCCTTCCATCTCCCGGATTCCCCCCTGGGGCACCTTGGGAGTGGGTTTGGCATGCTTTTTAATCATATTGATCCCTTCCACCTTAATCCGGCCTTCCGCCGGCATGGTGGCAATGACTTTTCCTTTCTTGCCCTTGTCCTTCCCGGAGAGCACCAGCACTCTGTCTCCTTTGCGGACATTCAGCTTTCTCTGCGTCATTTACTTAAGCCACCTCCTTCTGCCCCTTTCAGATCACCTCAGGGGCCAGGGACACGATTTTCATGAACTCTTTTTCACGCAACTCCCGGGCTACCGGTCCAAAGATCCGGGTGCCGCGGGGATTATTTTGCTCGTTGATAATTACGGCCGCATTGTCATCGAAATGGATGTGCGAGCCGTCTTTGCGTTGAAAGGGGCTTTTGGTGCGGACGATCACCGCTCTAACCACTTCGCCTTTTTTAACAACCCCCCCGGGGGTGGCTTCTTTAACCGAAGCGATAATGATATCGCCGACCCGTCCGGCTTTGCGCTTGGAGCCTCCTAAAACCCGGATGCAAAGGACTTGCTTTGCCCCGGAATTATCGGCTACGTGTAAGATGGTTTCATTTTGAATCATCTCTGCCTCTCCTTTCCCCTCCCGGCTTCATGTTCAAGCCGGTAGAGAATCTACAGCTGCGACCGTTCCAGAATCTCTTTCAGGCGCCATCTTTTGTCCTTGCTTAAAGGTCTCGTTTCGATGATTTTGACCAGATCGCCCACCCTGGTTTCATTGTTCTCATCATGAAACTTGTATTTCTTCGTCCGGCGAATAGTTTTGCCGTAGAGCGGGTGGCGGGCAATCCGCTGCACCGCAATTACACGGGTCTTATCCATCTTATCGCTGATCACACGGCCGGTACGCACTTTGCGATTTACTTTTTCCATCCTGCCTAAGCCTCCTTCGTCCGCGGCTTTGATTATAAAGCCCGTTCCCTGATCACAGTTTTAACGCGGGCAATGCTCCGGCGGACGTCATTAATGCGCATTACATTATCCAACTGCCCGGTGGCCAACTGGAAACGAAGGTTGAAGAGCTCTTCTTTCAGCTCTTTCAACTTGTCTTCCAGTTCCTGGTTGCTTAATTCGCGTATTTCTTTCACCTTCATTCAGCAACACCGCCCGCTTCAGCTCTTTTAACAAACTTAGTTTTAATCGGCAATTTGTGCCCGGCAAGGCGGAAGGCTTCCCTGGCCACATCTTCGCTGACTCCGGCCAGCTCAAACATGATCCGTCCCGGCTTGACCACGGCTACCCAGTATTCGGGTGAGCCTTTCCCTTTACCCATACGGGTTTCAGCCGGTTTTTCGGTAACCGGCTTGTCAGGAAAGATACGAATCCAGACTTTGCCGCCCCGCTTGATATAGCGAGTCATGGCAATCCGGGCCGCCTCTATTTGCTGGCTGGTAATCCAGGCTGGCGCCAGGGCTTGCATGCCGTATTCGCCAAATTGTATCTCTGCGCCGCCCTTGGCCTTTCCGGTCATGCGCCCGCGATGCTGGCGGCGGTATTTAACCCTTTTAGGCATTAACATCTTTTCTTTCCTCCTCTTTCCGGTCGGAGGCCTTTGCCGGTAAAACTTCGCCTTTATAAATCCAAACCTTTACCCCGATCCGTCCATAGGTTGTATGGGCTTCGGCAAATCCGTAATCAATATCGGCCCGCAAAGTATGCAATGGAACGGTTCCTTCCATGTAGCTCTCGTGGCGCGCCATTTCGGCCCCGCCGAGACGGCCTTTGCACGCAATGCGGATGCCTTTGGCACCGGCCCGCATGGTTCGGAAGAGTGCCTGTTTCATGGCCCGCCGGAAGGCAACCCGCCGTGAAAGTTGGGTTGCTATACTGTCGGCTACCAGAAAAGCATCCAGCTCGGGGACCTTTATTTCGATAATATTTAAGTGTACTTTTTTGCCGGTTCGCTGCTCCAGCTCTTTGCGCAGCTCTTCAACGCCGGCGCCGCCGCGCCCGATCACCATACCGGGCTTGGCGGTATGAATATTAATGCGCAAGTTGTTGGCAGCCCGCTCGATTTCCACCCGGGACAATCCGACATCAGACAGCTTTTCGGCCAGGTAGCGGCGCACATCCAGGTCTTCATGCAGTAACTCTGTATAATTTTTATCCGCATACCAGCGGGCATCCCAATCGCGAATGACACCGATACGGAAACCGATAGGGCTTACTTTTTGTCCCACAGCTAAACCTCCTTTCTTTCCTTCACAATTACGGTAATATGACTGGTCCGCTTGCGAATAAGATAGCGGCGCCCTCTGGCCCGGGGTTGAACACGCTTAAACGTGGGGCCTTCATCAACAAAGATACGGTCAATGTAAAGCCCGGCCCGGTTGAGTTCCAGGTTGTTTTCGGCGTTGGCGGCGGCTGATTTAACTACCTTGGCTACCAGCCCGGCCGCCCGGTTAGGGGTATAGCGCAGGATACTCAGCGCTTCGTCCACATTTTTCCGGCGTATCAGGTCTACTACTGCCCTTGCTTTACGAGGCGCAATGCGCACGAAACGGGCCTGTGCCCTTGCTTCCATGGATCAATAATACCTCCTCTGCCCTACTTCAAAGCGGTAGAGCGCTCGGTGTGATGCCCGTGACCGCGAAAAGTCCGGGTCGGAGCAAATTCGCCCAGCTTATGCCCAACCATATCTTCACTGATATAAACGGGAACATGCTTGCGCCCGTCATGCACGGCGATGGTATGGCCCACCATCTCGGGAAAAATGGTTGAGCGCCGTGACCAGGTCTTGATCACTTTCTTCTGGCCTTTTTCATTCATCTGGATAATTTTTTTCATCAAACTTTCTTCCACATAGGGGCCCTTTTTTAAGGAACGGGACAATCCGGAAAACCTCCCTTCAATCTAACCTGTAAGGCTACAATACCTTGAGCAGGCTAATGCGGTTTCAACAGCGCTAAGCCATAAAGGCGCTCCTTTAATAATCAGCTTCCGCGCCGCCTCACAATCAAGCTATCCGAAGCCTTTTTCTTTTTCCGCGTCTTGAAGCCAAGAGTGGGTTTGCCCCAGGGCGTAACCGGCCCGGAGCGGCCAATAGGAGCTTTGCCTTCACCGCCGCCGTGGGGGTGGTCCACCGGGTTCATTACCGAGCCGCGTACCGTGGGTCTTTTGCCCATCCAGCGATTACGGCCCGCTTTTCCGATAGTCAGGTTTTCATGCTCCACGTTACCCAACTGGCCAACAGTGGCCCGGCAATCCAGAGGGACCAGCCGCACTTCTCCCGAAGGCAGCCGCAGGTGCCCGAAACGCCCTTCTTTGGCCACCAACTGGGCAGCGGTTCCCGCAGCGCGGGCCAGCTGTCCGCCGGCGCCCTCCTTTAGCTCAATATTATGCACAAAGGTTCCGGCGGGAATCTGGTGCAGGGGCATAGCGTTCCCGGGCCGGATTTCTGCTTTGGCTCCGGACATTACGGTCTGCCCTACCTGCAGTCCCAGCGGGGCCAGGATATAGCGCTTCTCTCCGTCGGCATAGTGCAGCAGGGCGATATAGGCCGAGCGGTTGGGGTCATATTCCACTCCGGCCACCCGGGCGGGGATATCGTCTTTGTCCCGTTTAAAATCGATTACCCGGTATTTGCGCTTATGGCCGCCGCCACGATGGCGGACGGTGATGCGGCCATAGGCGTTGCGGCCGGACTTTTTATGCAACGGCGCTAAAAGCGATTTTTCCGGTTCCGTTTTGGTAATTTCGTCAAAAGTAGGTACCGTTAAGAACCGCCGCCCCGGTGATGTCGGTTTAAATCTTTTTACAGCCATCCTTGCTCCCTCCCTCGCTAACGGCCTTCAAACAGCTCGATGGGCTTGCTGTCATCGGTCAGGGTAATAACCGCCTTTTTCCAGCGGGGTTGAAACCCTGCGGGAAAGCGTCCCAGGCGTTTTTTCTTACCCCGGTAATTGGCCGTATTAACCGCTTTAACTTTAACATCAAATATCTCTTCCAGGGCATTTTTTATCTCAATTTTGTTTGCCCTGCGGTCAACCACAAAAGTATACTTCTTTTCTTCCATCAAGGCAGTAGTTTTTTCGCTGATCAGCGGGCGCACGATAATATCGCGGGCGTTCTTCATGCTCCGAACACCTCCTCTACCTTCTGCAATGCCTCGCTGGTCATAACCAGGTACTCATAACTTAAAAGATCAAGCACATTCAACTGCCGGGCAGCAATCGTTTTCACGCGCGGCAGGTTGCGGGCTGATTTAATGACATTCTGATCCGGCTCTGCAGTGACCACCAGGGCGCTGCGGGAGACTTTCAATTTTTCCAGCAACTGCACCATGGCCTTGGTTTTAGGCTCGCTTATGGCCAGGTCATCCACTACCAGCAGCAATCCCTCGCTAACTTTGGCGCTCAGGGCGGAACGCAAGGCCGCGCGGCGTACTTTTTTGGGCACGGTAAAACCGTAGTCCCGGGGCTGGGGCCCAAAAACGATACCGCCGCCCACCCAGATAGGAGAGCGGGTGCTGCCGTGGCGGGCGCGACCGGTGCCTTTTTGAGCCCAGGGTTTGCTGCCGCCGCCTTTAACTTCACTGCGATCTCTGGCCGCGGAAGTGCCCTGGCGCTTCCGGGCCGCCTGAGATACGGCGGTCTGATAAAGGGCTCCCTTTTTTAGAGGAGCGGCGAAAAGTCCTTCCTGGACTTCGACTTCGCCTACCTGCTCCCCATCGCGGTTATATAGAGCTAAACTTGGCATATTCAGGGCATCTCCTTTCCGGACGGCTGTCACCGTCTACTTCTTCACCGATTGCTTTACCTCCACCAGGCCGCCCCGGGGCCCGGGAATTGAACCTTTAACCAGTAAAATATTTTTATCGCCGTCAGCGTGGACGACGCTTAAATTCTGCACGGTTCTGCGTTTGCCGCCCATGCGGCCGGGCAGAAGCCGCCCTTTGAAGACACGGTTGGCAGTGATGGAGCCCAGGGAGCCGGGTCCGCGATGATAGTTAGAACCGTGTGATTCCGGGCCGCGATGAAAACCGAGGCGCTTAATCGACCCGGCGTAGCCTTTGCCCCGGGTAATGGCGCTAACGTCCACCATATCGCCGGGTGAAAAAATCCCGGCATTAAGCTCCTGGCCAACCTGGTAAGCGGACGGATCATCGACTTTGAATTCCCGGAGAAAACGGCAGGGTTTTATCCCGGCCCGCTGGAAATGGCCGCGCAGTGGCCGGTTTACCCGGTGCTCTTTTTTTTCGCCGAATCCTAACTGGATGCTGTTATAGCCGTCGGTTTCCATACTTTTGACCTGAGAAACGTAGCAGGGGCCGGCCTGAAGTACTGTAACCGCCACCGCCCGGCCTTGCTCGTCAAAAACCCTGGTCATACCCACTTTTCTGGCTAATATCGCCTTGGTCATGCCTTACCACACCTCCTGCGAAAACTAAGTCGCTACAACTTTATTTCAATGTCTACTCCAGCGGGGAGATCCAGCCGCATCAAAGCGTCTATAGTTTTCGGAGTAGGCTCCAGGATATCAATTAAACGCTTATGAGTGCGTATTTCAAACTGCTCCCGGGAATCCTTGTATTTGTGGGGAGCCCGGATTACCGTGTAGAGGTTTCTTTCCGTGGGCAGCGGGACGGGACCGGATACCTCGGCCCCTGTCCGCCGGGCTGTTTCCACAATTTTACCAGCAGACTGATCCAGTAACTGGTGATCAAATGCTCTCAATCTGATTCTGATTTTTTGATTGGCCATAGCGGTATTCCTCCTTTGCGCCTGATTTAAACAGACATGCTCCGTAAAAATTACCCGGACACTTTCCGGCAACCTTTTACTTCATCGCCATAAACCTTACGGTTTAATTTTCCCTATTTTTCTAGGCCACGATACTGGTAACCACGCCGGCGCCGACGGTGCGGCCGCCTTCCCGGATGGCGAAGCGCAGCCCTTCTTCGATGGCGATAGGCGTAATCAGTTCAATCTCCATGTTCACATTGTCCCCGGGCATGACCATCTCT